>WQXD01000001.1 GCA_009785015.1 Oscillospiraceae bacterium
AATGAAAAAAAGAATTTTTACGTTAGCTATTGCGATCGCCATGATTTTAGTAATGATACCCGCAGTTTCGGTTTCTGCCGCAAATGAGATTACACTTATTATAGACGGGGTAAAACAGAATCCTACTGTTGCTCCTGTCGTTGAAAACGGCACTACATTAGTTCCCTTGCGTTTAATATCCGAAACGCTCGGCGCGGAAGTTTCATGGAACGCGTCAAAACAACAGGCTGCAATCCAGACCGCCGCATATACGGTCGTGTTCACAATCGGCTCAAAGACATACACGGTCAACGACGCAAGCAAAACCCTCGCCGAACCCGCTAAACTGGTAAGCGGAAGCACAATGGTTCCTCTCAGGGCATTCGCTGAGGCAATCGGCGCAAAAGTAAATTATATATCTTCCACACATACCGCAACCGTAGATTATTTCACGACGATGACCGGCGACTTAAAAATAAGCGGCTCGACAACGGTTCAACCAATCGCGCAGGAAGCGGCTGACGCTCTTATGAAAATGAATAAGGATTTATCCATAACCGTATCCGGCGGCGGTTCGGGAACAGGCGTTAAAGACGCTCAAGCAGGAACTGTAAACATAGGCATGAGTTCTCGCGAATTAACGGCAGCCGAAATGAAAACACTCAACGTTTACGCAGTCGCAAACGACGCTATCGGGCTAATCGTCCATCCTGATAATCCTGTAAAAAATCTTACAAAAGAACAGGCATCCAAGATATTCCTCGGCGAAATAAAGAACTGGAAAGAAGTCGGAGGGAATGACGCTCCCATTATGGTCATGACACGGGAAACAGGGTCGGGAACATTGACCACTCTTATAGATTTATTATTGGGCAGCGGAAAATCCGTTGTCGACACGGCTACCCCGTATTCATCTTCGGCTCTTATAAAACAGGCTGTGGCAAAAGATAAAAATGCAATAGGTTTTGATTCTATCGGATTCGTTGACAGCACGGTCAAAGCGTTGTCGCTTGACGGCAGAAACGCAACGGCAACGACGGTTATGAACAAAACCTACGGTATGGCAAGACAGCTTTATGTCTGTACAAAAGGCAGGGCATTGGGAGTAAGCGCGATGTTTATAGATTATTTGAAAAGCGCGGCGTGCCAGAATAACATCGTTGAAAAAGAAGGATATGTCAAACTCAGATAGTTCGTTGCTTTCATAATTACTCGCTAATGAGAGGCATGGCTTTTATGCCACGCCTTTCATTGACATTAAGGATGCGTTAAAAAAAATGAGCAAAAAAAATTTTAAAAGAAATTTACCGAAGATAATAATTTGTGCTTTATCGGCGTTAAGTATAGCCGTTATCGTATTTATATTTATCTTTATATTCTATAAAGCATTCCCCGTCATAAAAGAAAGCGGCTTGTCACTTTTGACAAAAGGCGGTTTTGACAGGCAGATACAGGAGGCGTTTTATTCTTCAGAATCTGAACCGATGCTTACTTTCGGGCTATTGGGATTGATTTCGGGGACGCTTATTACTACAATTTCAGCTTTGGTATTTGCGTCCATTATCGGGATAGGCGCGGCTATAATTATATGTGAATACGCTTCGCGTAAAATTTCGACTGTTTTAATTGCCGTCGTGCGGCTTTTGGCGTCTGTTCCATCTGTCGTATTCGGATTGATAGGTATCATAACCGTCGTACCGTTTATTGAAAAATTATTCGTGAACAATGCCCGAATAAGCGAATATCACGACTATTTCCAGATGAGCGGACGAAATCTGTTGTCTGCGATAATCGTATTGACGTTTATGATTGTGCCGACGATAGTGTCTCTGACTGCGGACAGCATACGCACCGTACCTCATGCGCAAAAAGAAACAGGCTACGCTTTCGGTATGAGTAAATTCAGAGTGATATTCAAGATTATTCTGCCCGGTTCGCGTTCAGGAATTACGGCGGGTATCATACTCGGCGCAGGCAGAGGAATCGGCGAAGCGATTGCCGTATCGATGGTCTGCGGCGGTATCGGATTGCTCCCGAACGCCTCGTTTGGGTTTATAAACTTTCTCGCGCCTACTCTTCCCCTTGCCGCCGCTATTGTCAACAAATCCGAGACTATGGGTTCAATGGCGACGGAATCTGCGTTGTTTGCCTGCGGCGCGATACTTTTGGTGATAGGCGCATTGCTCAGTATCGGGGCGAAACTGATTGAAAAAAGAATGAGAAAGCAGGCGGGATATGATGAATAACATACAGGAAAATAAAAATCAAAAAAAAGAAAAAAGCCATGTAATATTCGATATTACCGGCAGGGTATATTCATATATTTCGATGGCTCTGATAGTATGCGTTTTCGCATTTATACTTGTCGTAACTTTCAGATACGGATGGGGAGCTTTGTCGCCGAGCTTTCTGATAACCGAACCCAACCCGTCGGCTATAAACACAGAGGCGGGTGGAATACTCACGCCGATTATCGGCACGTTTATTCTGACAATTATCGGGATTGTGATAGCGTTCCCGTTTGCCCTCGCTACCGCTGTATATTTATGCTTTTACACCAAAAAAGGATTCTTCAAAACGCTTGTCAAAAGCGCAGTCGATATTTTAGCGGGCGTTCCGACAATCGTCATAGCCCTGTTTGCTCTGGTGGTATTTACCTTGCCGCAGATGGGATTTTTAAGTTCGTTGGTTGACACGAGGAGAAACACTCTCAGCGGAACGGAATTGACTTTTATATACAGCGAAAATTTCAATGAAACCGAAATAGTCGATGAAATTTATGAACCTGTCGAATTTGAAGAATTAACAGGAGGATATTGGAACGAATACGGCGAATGGATAGAAGTTGACGAATTTGACGATATTGTAAGGAACGGCGTCCTCGATGTCCCGCAACCTGAAATAATTGCGGAAACCGCGGATTTCGAGGAATGGGAAAAAATCCGCGTCGTATTCGATGACAATTTGGATATAAAGATGACCGCGAAACAATATGCCGAAACAATATTCAATACTTTTAACCACGCCCTTGCCGGAAAAAATATCCCCAAAGATAAAATATCGGTTGAGGCTGTGGACGGCAAAGTGATAATAAAAGTCGGCAGCAGCGCAGAGCCTTTGATATTTTATTCAAGCACAAATACAACAGTTGAGGAAACTCTCGGTATAGTTCAAGACGAAATAATAAATCCCGGCGAAACGAGAGAATATATTGTTGACGCATTTAAAATAACCGGTGGGACTGTGCGTTCATACGGGCGGAGCTTTTTGGTTTGCGGGATAACGATGGCTGTCATGATATTGCCGTTTGTGATAAAAAGCATGGAAGAAGCGTTGAAATCCGTTCCTGCGTCGTATATCGACGGCGCACTTGCACTTGGCGCGACTAAATGGCGAACGATATATAAAATCGTTTTAAGAACCGCAAGAGATGGTCTTATAACCGGAGTCATACTGGGAATGGGGCGAATTATCGGTGATACAGCAATCGTCTGGCTGACACTCGGAGGGTCTATACGCATGACGGGCGCTCAGCCTTGGTACGCGATTGAAAATCTGATGTCAACTTTACGAAACAGCGGCAGCACATTGACAACTTATATTTATTATACTTCGCCCGCAGGCGAAGGCAATCAATTCGACGTAGCGTTCGGAGCCGCGCTCGTCTTGATTGGCATAATAATTCTGTTGAACATCATAGCGACCGTTATCGGGAAAGCGGGCGTAAAGAAGAATGGATAATATCGCAATAAAAATAAACGATGTTTCATGTTTTTACGGTAAAAACGCCGCTGTGAAAAATGCCAGTATAGATATTCCGTCAAACAGCATATATTCGTTTATCGGTCCGTCGGGGTGCGGGAAAACGACGCTTCTACGGTCAATTAACCGCATGAATGACCTGATAGAATCTTTTAACCTTACAGGCTCGATAGAAATAGACGGCGAAAATATATATGAATATAAAACGGTCAAAGAAATTAAAGCATTGAGAAAAAATATCGGAATGATATTTCAGCAACCAAACCCGTTACCCACAAGCATCATGAAAAATATGTTGCTGCCGATAAAAGAACATTACAACGGCACACACGAATTTTTCCGTGATAAAGTAATTGAGAAATTAAAGATTGCCGCTCTTTATGATGAAATCGAAGCGCGGTTGAGTAAAACGGCATTATCGCTGTCCGGAGGACAACAACAACGCCTTTGTATTGCGCGGGCTTTAATGCTTGAACCGAAAATTATGTTGTTTGACGAACCGTGTTCCGCCCTTGACCCTATCGCCACGTTTAAGATAGAAGAAATGCTTAAAGAATTAAAAAGCGAATGCACTATTATTATTGTCACGCATAACATGGAGCAGGCGCAGCGGATTTCGGATTACACGGCGTTTTTTTATCAGGGCGAAATTACAGAAAAAGGCAAAACATTTGATTTGTTCACACACCCAAAAACAGAGTTGCTTTATAAATATATAACCGGAAAGTTTTAACTGTGTATTTTGTTTTCGTTAATGCGCCCTAACAATCCGAAAACATCATCTGAATCCGCACACGGAAATATCATACGAGACTGAAGAAAAAATGAGTTTCGAGAACCTTATGCTTGTCGCGAGGAATTATATAAAACACGGATTTGAAAATATAATCCTGTCTGATATACGCGACGAGCGCATACTGACGCGCGACAACGGAAACACATACCGCGACTGGGAGCAAGCGATTATCATAAACGGCAGAATCAAAAGCCGCGAACCGCTTCCGAACGAATACCGTATCAGGGTTGACAACCAAAACGCGGAGCAGGTTAGGGCACAGACAGTATCGTTTATATTAAATCAAATACATTAGCCGTTATAATCTTTTAAATACCATGTAGGCACGGGATTCCGCATATCATCAAACCAATTAAGCACATTTTCGGAGTCATAGCCCCAACTTAATGTTTCCGAAGCCATATAGAAAACAAACAGCGGAAAATATTCAACCGGCGGTTCGCCTTCAAAATAGCCCTTGATTAAACCCGTATAATATTGCGGCATTTCATCCGCGTCACCGGATATTTCCCAAAACTCACTCCATGGATCGCCGCTGCTGTCGCCGATATCAATAAGCCAAATTTTATTATCGGGAGTAATCATTAGATTTCTGGTATTCCAATCTCCTTTGGTGAAAGTTGTCGGACGGTTAGCCAACAGTTCCATATTATCTTGCAGATAGCGCACTAACAAATCCACGCTTTGGGATTTGGTATGACTATTGTTGTAGGCTTGTATTTTATCCTCTACTTTGCGCCTATAACATATTTCCCAAGGTTCGGGTTCGTAAATCGGGGGCAGAGAGTGAATTTTTCGCGCCGCCTCGCCGGATTTTATCCCCGCTGCGAATTGTTCCGCATGGCTCATACGCGGCAAAGCCGTATACAAATCCTCGCCGTCAATCCAAGTCCATAGCTGATACACAAATTCTCCGCCCGCAAAAAAACCTTCGCTTACCTGCCGCGGCACATTTATGCCTGCCGATGCCATATACTCATATACGCGGTCGTCATCTTTTACCCATTTGTAGCCTTTAATGGGTGTGATACGAAGCAACCGCTTTATACCCTGTTTAGTTTCAATATAAAACTTCCTTTCGCTTGCTCCGATTGGCTTTACAAAAGCAATATCAAGTATCAGGGACAGTTCAAGAATAGCGGCGGCATCTTCCGCCGAGAGATTGTCAAATCCCGCAGGTTTCATAACCGTGCTCCTTTTTCTTTTTTGTATCATTTTATATCTTTCAAAACTTCAAGCTGCGTCGCGTCAATATGACCGTCGCGATACATGCAGACATCAATCGAAACGACTCCTTGCAGATCATTGACCTGCCGGACGTAACGCGCCATATATTCACCGGTATACTTGCTGCCCGGACGTCCCCAGCCCTCATAGACTTTTACTGTGCGGTCCGGTATTCCCAGGAAAGATAATACATGCGCCTGCGCTCCGTCGATAAAACGCGACTGGGGAAAAGCGTTAAAATCCACTACTTCTCCGGCGGTAAAATCGCAATACGGGGTTGCCGGGGCAATCGACTGATAAAAATCCGCGAAAATTACATCTCCTATCCCTTCCAAATCTTTAAGAGCGGATGTCCCTGATTTGAAGCAGCCATAATAATTATTCGAAATCAGCGCCTCCCGATTATTATTTTTGATAGTATTACAGATTATTTTAATTAAATGGTCTTTCTTGTATCCTATTTCCCCGTACATCCCATCAAGCCACCAGCCCTTGACTTTGTCGCCGTAACGGATCACGTATTCTTCCAATATATCCGCCCAATTGCGCACAAATTGCTCGCTTACAGGAATCCCCGCCCCTAATTTCACGGCGATTTCCGGGTCGCGTATCGGACCATCGCCCGTAAAGTACAAAAAGAGACAGATATTTCTTTTCGTCAGCGCGGTATAAAGGTCTTCTATTAAATCCCGCGTCGCACAACCTTCACCCGGCGGCAGCCCGGTCAATTTGTCAAATGCGGAATTGGGCGCGATCATATGCCGCGTTCCCTGCATCACAGTGAATATCAAATAACCCGCGCCTATTTCACTAAGTTGATCGGCAAGTATTTCCGCATTCAGTTCATTTACGCATTCATCCCAGCTTGTACTTTTACCCATGCTTTGAACGGAATTAGGGTTATTTTGCAAAGCATCTAAATAATGAATAAAAATCCCCCATTTTCTGCCTAAAAATTCGTCTTTTGTCATACAAGGTTCCTTTCTTTTTTTCAATTGAAATACTAAAACTGCGCCGCTTGGAGCGCCGTACCGTTTTTCGGAATAAAAAGGCCTGACATATCCGCGCCCTCCAATTCAAGCAATTTCACTTTCATCTGAAGGCCTCCGGAAAAACCCGTCAAACTGCCGTTTGCACCGACAACCCGATGGCAGGGGATAATAATAGATATGGGATTATGCCCGACAGCCCCGCCGACCGCTTGACTTGACATACTTTCCCTGCCCATTTTAACCGCTGTTTTTTTCGCAATGCTGCCGTATGTGACGAATTTGCCGTATGGTATTTCACAAAGGATTTTCCACACCGACAAACGAAACTCTCCGCCGATGGGAGCCAGGGGCAACTCGGCGATACCGGGTTTTTCGCCCGCGAAATACCTGTCCAGCCATTTTTTCGCGGCGCTGAATATGGGTATATCATTGTTTTCGGTCATAGTTTCGGGTATGGTATCCCCATGATATTTTTGCCCTTTTGTCCATAGGCCGACAAGTTTGTCATCATGACACGCAAGGGTAATTTTCCCTATGGGTGATGAATAAGTGGTCGAATAATACACTTTTTTCCTCCTGCTTATTTTATGTCTATATTATATCGCAAAGTTTTTGCAATGTCAAGGATTTTGAGTATTGACTTTTTCGTGGTTTGATGATAAAATATAATCAGGACGAAAGCGAAGCGACGTCGATGAATAAGATGTATAACTTGGAGGAGAGATTTTATGCGTATGAAAATAAAAAAGAAATATGCCGTTATGATATGCTCGATATTGGCAATCGGTATACTGCTTGTTTCATCATGTCAAACGGATTCGGGCAAAAATAATGATGTCGTAAATAGTAACGCTGCCGACGGCAACGGTGAATCCCCCGCCATATCCGCGGAGGCGGCATCTGAACAGCGCTTGGAACCGGATTTGCCGCCCGGAGATTTCGGGGGCATGGAAATAACGCTCCTTGGCAGAGCGTTTGAACCCGGAATGACCGTGAAGCATTTCAGCGAGACCGGGAGTGCAGAGGAAAACGGCGAAATAATGAATGATGCAATATACAGAAGAAACGCAAAAATCGAAGAACAATATAATGTAAATATCAAAGGAATAATATCCGGCGACAAAGGCTCGCTGTCAAGCGACATAAAGAAAAGTATCAATGCGGGAGACGATGCTTTCGATGCGGCCTTTGCGAGTATAGGCGACGCGTCGGGCCTTTCGCAGAACGGCTTTCTCGCCGACCTGAAAAAAGTGCCGAATTTGGATTTAGCCAAGCCCTGGTGGGACCAGAGGGCCGTAAACAGTCTGTCAGTCGGCGGCAAACTATTTTTCACGCTCGGGGATATAACCCCGTGGGCCGATCCGTTTACCTGGATTGTCGTCGTAAACAAAGAACTGATCCGGCAATATGCGCTTGACAGTCCATATGAGCTTGTCAGAAACAACAACTGGACATTTGACACATTTTATGAATATTGCGCCGCGGTGTCGGGCGACACGAACGGCGACGGTATCATAAACGAATTCGACAGGCACGGAGTTATGTCGGCGAGGGAAAATTATGTTTTTCAATTTATCGCCGGGGGAGAGAGCTTGGTGAAAAAAGATTCGGACGACCTGCCGTATTTAGCCGTCAATAACGACCGGGCGGTGAATGTCGCCCAAAAGATATTCGATATGATGTCCGATAAAAACGCGACTCTGCTTGTCGAAGATTACTCTTCCGGGTATTCGGACCCGTGGTTTGAAGTGCTGCGCGCCCAATTCAGAAACGGCAACGGATTGTTTTATATGGGCGGACTTGAACAGATGTGCATATTCAGGGATTTGGAAACTGAAATCGGCATATTGCCAATGCCTAAATATGATTCCGGCCAAAATGGATATTATCATATTATAAACACATACTGGGCGTCTTCTTTGGCGGTCCCCGTGACAAACAACAGATTGGATGAAACCGGGTTTATACTCGAAGCGCTATGCGCCGAGAGCAGATATACGGTAAGGCCGGCGTTTTATGACTATACGCTGACAAGAAAAATGATGCGTGACGAAGATTCCGTAGAAATGCTCGACATTGTATTATCCTCGCGCTCATATGATCTCGGAATGATATACAACTGGGGCGACGTGACCGGTATTTTCTCAAACATGCTCGGCAGGCAGGCTTTTACTTTCAGTTCCGACATTGAAAAGAAAAAAGACTCGATAGACAAGCAAATCAACAAAGCTATAGATAATTTTATGCAGAATAATTAGATTTGGTATGTGTGCCGCGAGATTGGCGGGATTATTGAAAGGAGGCTTTTTGATTTGCGGAAAACAAGAATCGCAGCTCTGCTGCTCGCCGTTATTTTGATTGCGGCGTCACCGGCTGCCGCGTATGGCGGCGGGCTCAACGGCTGGGCTTATGACGCGATAGAATTTACAGCCGAAAAAATGACAAAAGAAATAAAAATCGCGCTGATTGACACGGGCGTAAGCACAAAGCGGCTGAACCCGGAATTGGTCGAGCCGGGCAAAAATTACGTGTTTGAAGGCTCGAATACGGAAGATTTGAACGGGCACGGGACCCGCGTCGCCTCGCTGATACTCGGCTGCGCCGATGAAAAGGGCAGTTTGCCCCCGCTCGCCGGCAACGTCAGAATAATCCCGCTGGTCTATTACTCGCATTACGCTTCGGGCGTGCCCAAAAACGGCGGCGTCGGAGCGATATGCGCGGCGATTTATGACGCCGTCGATTTGTACGGCTGCAGGGTGATAAATATAAGTTCCGGCGTTGCGGCCCCGGACGACCGGCTTGCGGCGGCGGTCAAATACGCCGAAGAACACGATATTATTGTCGTTTCGGCCGTGGGCAACGATAATATACGGTCGCCGGGGAAAAAATATTATCCGGCGGCTTATGATACGGTGGTCGGGGTCGGCGCGGCGAACGAAAAATTGGAGCCGTCCGCGTTTTCACAGCAAAACGACGGCATGATAATTTACGCCCCGGGCGAAAATCTGAGCGTCGTATCCATAAAAAACAGCAGAGTTTTTGAAACGGTGAGCGGCACTTCATACGCGACCGCTTTTGTTTGCGCGCTCGCGGCGAATATGCTTGCCCGATATCCCGGAATGACGCCGGAGCAATTCAGGTCTGCGCTGACAAATTCATGCGCCGCCGACGGCAAAACCGCAATTGTCAGCTTCAGGAACGCGTTTGACTTTTATGAAAAAACTATACAAAATCAAAAAGAGGAAAAAAAGCATGAGTAACATGAGTAAATCGAGAAAAAAAATATCGCTGACAGTGACGCTGGCGATGATACTGCCGCTGATACTGCCGTTGTTTTTCGCGACGCCCGTCGGGGCGGCGGACATCACGCTTTACAGCCCCGCCACTTTGGCTTTGCCGGTCCTGAACAAAAAAATGCTCGAATCCGGCGGCGTATACAACAAATATGTAAAATGCGACGGCAAATATAATCTGATCGGGACGTTTGGCTATGGAGTCGATCCTTTGAATCTCAGCTATACGATGAAAGCGGACGTGCGCTCGCAGAGAATGCAGTACTCGACTGTAATTGTCACGGATCCGACCCTTGAACAGTTGAGGTTGGACGGTCAGCTCTCGGCAAATTTGCGGGCGTCGCTCACCAATGATTATCACACAAATGCCATCAACCACTTCGGCAACCATGTCACCTCGACGCAGCAAGCCGCCGTCTATCAGGACTTAAATTACAGGGACGGGCTTTTTATCGTTCTCAGAGAGCTCAAAAACGGCGACGCGACATATTCTTTGGGCGATTATGACCCCATAGAGAAAACGGGCTTTTACAAGCTCGGGTCAGCCGACCACCCGCAAAAGCAATACAGCTATTTGTATTTTAAGTCGCAGATCGCCACCGGCTGCGGTCACAGCTGCGGCACGACCAAGCTCGAAAGACCGGCTTTCGCCCTCGCCGATACGGTCGAGCCGAAGATCAAAAATATTTACACGTCGGCGTCGGCCGACTGCGCCGCTCCGGGGAAGACCGATTTTAATTTTGCCGATATAGGCAGTAAAATCTATTTTCACGTACAGTTCAGCGAATACATACGCTTTTCAGACAACAGCGCGAATCATTCGGATTTGAAGCTGAGAATAAATATCGCCTCTGTCGAATCAAACCAGTCCGACGGGACCATAGAAGCGAACCTGATTTCGCTGCAGGACAAATACATGACTTTCGAATATGCCATCCCGGCCGATTTCGGCGGACGCGCCGTCAATCACTTTATCAGCGGCTACGCGGGGATTTTTGACGGCTCCGGAAAGAACTGCCTGAACGGCGGCGAGAACGCCTTTGAACTCGTGCTGATAAATTCGCCGATCGAAGCCGGAGAGCTCGGGGGATACGGGCTGACCAGATCTCCCTCGCTCATCACGGATTTGGTCGGCAATCCAATTGCCGAGAGGGCGAGCGATTCGCAAAGCGTTTCCGCCGTCTTTACCCCTGCTGTAAGAACCTATCTTGATACCGTCATCCCCGTCGTCGAATCGGTCGATATGGACGTCATCAGCAAAGGCGCCGTTATTTCCGCGCCGGCTGAAAACGGCCGGACCGTGCGCTCGCATATCGCGCCGGGAGATTCTTTCAGGTTTACGGTGACTTTTTCGGAGGAATTAAAAAACGTCGCCGCCGCCGGCTTCACTGCGGGATTAAACATAACAGACGGCGGAAGCCCCGTCGAGGCTAAGGGCGCCAGGATAAATGAATTGGTCACGCCCAATAAATCCGACAAGACCCAGGTGATATTCGAGCTGTCGGTGGTGGGGGATACATGGGTTCCGGCAAGCGGTTATATAAAGATGATGTCGCTGACTTACAACGGAACCTTAACGGACCTGCGCGGCAACCTGTATAATCAGGCTGCGGAGATTTCGGACGATAAAATCGTCAAAAAGTTTTATGTCGACGTGGGCAAGCCGAACGTCACGACAAGCCTGACTCCTTCCGGCGGCGTTTACGCGCCGGAAAAAAACATCGGTGAAACCGGCTTCATATTCCCCTTCCAAATGTCTGACGACGCCCTGAATGCCGGCGGGATCATCGGCGTCGGGGACGTCGCCCTGACAGGCAAGTTCTATTATGAAGCAAACGGCGATTATCAATGGTTTCATTATTATGTGGGCACGGACAAAACGCCTCCCGAGGCAAGTAAATTGATCTACGGCAAAACCTTTAATCAAACCTATTCGGAAGCGGTGGATTACGGCAACCGTTTTATCCAGATGTCCGAAGCGGAATTGTACCTGCATGTGATTTTCCCCGAGGGCACCGATTTGGACAGCGTGACGCAAGGCGCGAAACTGCGCTTTGAGGTCTTGGACAATGCGGGCAATTCGGGCTCCGCCACTTTCCCGCTGGACGAAAATGTGATCGGCCAGGTCGCGGACCGCTTCGGACCGGGTTTTGCGCTGACAGGCGAAGACACGGACCCGTCAGCGGGAACAATGACCGTAACCGTCGATGTAAGCGATATAAACAAGGTAAACGCGACGGAGATATATTATTGTTTTTCCGGCTCGCCGATAAGCGATCCCTCTTCGATCACCGAATGGATTCAATGCAATGCGGGCAATACCGACCCCGGCACGGACAGCGAAACAATAAGGCTGACATTGACAAAAACCGGCCAGCCGCCGGACGGCGCCAATGTTTACCTGTATTTGAAAGCGCAGGACTGCGCCGCCGTGAAAAATAAGTCCTATTCGCAGGGGTTTTATTTCAATAAGGATCTCCGGCTGCCCCTGTACGACAGACTCTCCTCCACACAGTACGGCTCCGCCGTGCACGAAGGTCTCTGCGAGCAGCCTTTGGTGTACATAACAAGGCTTCGCGACCCGGTTTCCTACACCTCCATCGGCGACAGGAGATCGGCCGACGCGCTGTTCGTCGTTTCCGACCCGGACGACGATTCGGGCTGCAGCTATTTCGCCCTCGGCAAAGGCAACTTCAGCGACGTGAGTATGACGGCATCAGGCTTGACATGGTACAAAGGCATACTCGCCGAAAGCATACAAACGGGGAGCGCGATTTCGTTCACGGATGTTTTTGCAGCCGGCGCCGCGGGAGAATTGCCCGATTTGCTGAGCGGGAATTATTACGGTCATGTGAACGTGAAACTGCTCATCGGCTATGACGGCACAGACCCTTCGAGCGGTTCGGTTTCGTTCGAAGACGACAGATTTGAAGAGCGTGAATTTAATTTTATGTGCGCGGGAAACGCGGGCAGAGCCGTGCATGGGGTGAGCCTTGCCTTTGACGATCCCCTGAATTGGCAGTCGGAAGCCGACTGGGACCCGAACATAGATGCGCCGCAAAATTGTATCGACAGTTTGTCCGGTTATACATTTACCGTCGATATTTCCAATCTGCTCATGCCCGGCTGGAATATCGCCGACCTGAACCTCAATTCGTCATATATCTGGGTAGGGCGTTCCCCCGGACTTTCCGATATTGTGTACAGTTCCAATCTCGACGGCGCGCCGGGGTCCGTGTTCCGGTTCTCCATCAACGAGCCCTACAACCCCTATGCCAATTCGGATTATATGGTTCGGGTTTCCCTCGTATCAAAAACCACGGGGAAAACCGATGTATATAATTACGTGATACCGATGAAAGTTTCCCCGAATACCCCAATGGCCGGATTGTCCCGCATCACAAGCTCCTCAACTGTCATAAACCCCGCCATAACCGGACAAATCCCCTCCGGCGCGCAATACCGGGACGACTTTATCTTCGACGGCAGAGCCGCTTATTACGGGCACGACACGGCAAATAATAATACAAATTCATATACCGAACCCGTTTCTGCCATGATCGGCGCCTGGTCTGACGAAAATTTCGCCCGGACAAACAAAATCGCCTTCACAAAAGTGCCCGGCGCCGAAAAAGCGTTCGTCAAAGTCTGGAACGCCACCGACGAAATGCAGGACAAATCGGGCAGGGCCGCCGCGCGCTGGATTGCCTTGGACCAGAACAGCGGCGCGGGGGAATATATTGTCTTTGTGGGAGGAAGCTATGACGACAACAGCGGAAAATGCGTCCCCGTGAATGAGGGGGAAAATATCATCGCTTATGAAATCATGTATGAAAACGGAATTGTCAAATCGGGGGTCATATCGTTGTATGTGGACAATTCCGCCCCCGCTTTTGATCTGACGGTAACCGAACCCGCCGATAAAACCGTTCCGGCCGGCTCCGCCGATATTGCCATATCTGTGGCTTTGCGGGACTCTGCCGATTCTGCGGCATATTATTACGACCCTGTGATTTATACGGGCTCTTCGGGTTATTCCCGCTTCGGGATACACACAGAGCTCACGGAAAATGTTTACGCCGCCGGAAAAAACGGCGTACATTGGTTTTACGTGAAAGACTCGGCGGGAAATATAACTCTGAAAAGCATTGAAATAAAGACCGAAGATTTCACAATTGACAGCGCCGCGCCCGCGGTGAGCGGGAGCGCGGCTGCAGATGGCAATATGTTTGAGCTCAACTACACGCTGACGGATTCCGATATTTTTAACGGAATAGAGCTGATTTTCAACTATAATCCCGAATACGCCGAACGCCTGGGGCTTGACGATGGGGGCGCGATTTTCAACATCCCCGCTTTTGACGGCGATTCTTACTCGTGGGAAGCCGATACTCCGGTTGCCCACGGAATCTACGAGATCTATATTACCCGCTTTGGCAATCAGTATAATATCAGGCTTCGCGGCGTGTACAAGCACGACGAGACAAAGTTGGAATCGGCCGCCGAAGCGGTCACCTTCACCCTCGGCGCGAAGGACCGGGCCGGCAACGTGGGAACGCTGTCATTGGATATGACGCTTGCAAATACCAAACCGGCAATCTACCGCTGGCCTGGCAGAGGCGGCACATGGATGGCAATAACTGCGCAGTTTACCGCCCCCGTGGCAAACGTGACGCCGTTTACAGAGCCGCCAAACGGAAAATATTCAACCGACGGCCCCTATTTCGGGATATACCGCGACGGAGCATATGATATAAGTTTTACCGACGTGTTCGGGACTGCGTATATCCAGAGCTTCGACATACCTTTCAACGACCGCTATTTCTTCGGCGGCGGCGGATATGACTACGGTTTGGATATCAGCTATTCAACCGATCCGATAACGGGCAAAATATACTGTACCATCGGCGCGGTGGACGACCGGGTATTTTTCAATGTGTATCAATACGCGCCAAAAACACCCGTATCCGGATTGCCCGGAGTTATCCCCGGACCCTTTGATTTGTCCGAGCCCTGCGTAAAAACTTTTGAAGTCGACCCCGACAAAGATATATACGTCGATTTTTACGATATGCAGCGGCGTTACACAGACAACCAGTGGAGCCGGTATCTGTGGGGCAGAATCGGCAGCATCAACGGCGCCAAGCCGAAAGTCGAAGTAAAATGGTACTATGAGGAAACCGCATCCGACCGGCCTCCCGCAGGCGGCGAAACGACCGGCGGCGTCCGCGCGTTTTTGAGCAGCGACCGCGCCGTCACCGGAATAAACGGCAAAAACACTTCTTTCACTTTCGTTTACGGCGGGGAGGAGAGCTATACTTTCGAATATACCGACGCAGCCGGCAACACGGGAAGCCTTACGGTCAATCTGCCCCTGAAGATAATTCTGCCCGCCGTCGATTTGGGCGATGCCGACGCCCCGGACTATATCATGACGGTATTCGGCAAAACAGCCGTCAGAATGACGGAGCTTGATTCGTACCACAACGCCGCCGATCAGCGCGCCCCGCAGGATGTTTTCACGGGGCTGCCCTGGACGCAGGGATATTTGTTGAATTTTGACATAATAGACGCAAGCCCCGCGAGATTGTTTATACGAGCGCCAAACAGCGGCGGCGCTTTTGATTTCGCGGATTCAAGCGCTTCGATAAACGGCGTTGCGGTTCGCGGCAACCAGATAACGGTGAGCGACCCCGACGCGGAATTTGAAGTTGTTTTAATCGACCGGCAAAATAATAACGTGACAATAGCTTTTGGCAAAAGCCTGTGGAAAATGGACTTTACAGCGCCCTCTGCAACCGTGGAGATAATACAGACCGGATTCAACGAAGCGACGGCTTATGTACTGCTCACCGACAACAACCCCCCTCCCAATGAGCTGAAGCTGCTGTATCCGCCGGGGCTTGCGCCGAATGCGCAAGGCAAATACGTCATCGTATTCGACGAAAACAAATCAATCAATTTGCGTTTCGCCGATGAAGCGGGCAATGAGGGAATATATCTTCTCAATGTGTCTTCGATAGACGACAGGATTCCTTCCATATCAAACGAAGGCGTCACATGGTCGCCGTTCTTTATCGATTCCGCGGGCAGGGGCGACCCGACCAAACCGCCGGGACGCGCGGTAAACAGCGACGTTGCGGCGACAGTCAGATTTAATATGCCGATAACCGATGCAGAGGTGACCTCGCCGCTCGCCCCTGCCCCAAATGTGACCCTTGCCCCGAATCTGAGCAGTGTAGTGATAACTTTCCACGACCACGCGGCCCAAAAAATCACGATAAAATACACCGGTCAAAACGGAAGGGAGAATACGGCGGTTATCGATATCGGCGGCACCGAAATTGACAAGACCCCGCCGGGTGCGGCCGTTGCGGTCACTGGAGACCATTCGGCTTCGGCAACCGCGACGGTGACAGTGACCCCTGATGAAGATGTATATATAAATACCGGCGGCAGCACGGTTTACGGCCCGGCTAAACCGTTTGAAATAAAAATAAGCAAACGGGGCGCGTATTTTTGGCAGTTGGTCGATATGGCGGGCAATATCTCGCGGGTTGAAGCGAAGATAGAAAATATCGACGAAGAGCCGCCGCTTGTACTGCTTTATGACCTTCCCGAACCGGGCATTTGGACAAAAGGTCCGGTTATTTTCAAAGCGGTCATGAACAAAGCGGGCACAATCAGCTTCGGCGGCGCCGATTACACGGTCACAGCTCCCGTGGATGCGAACATGAACCAAAGAATCGACCCGGACGAATACGTCCCTGTCACGCTCACCATAACCAAAAACGGCAATTACTCCGTGACGGGCAAGGACAGCACGGGCAAAACGACCGTCGTTTATATCTCAATCAACTGCATCGACGACACGCCTCCCAAATTGGCCTTCAAGTCATCGGCCGTATCCGTTTTGGAAAGCGCCGGCCCGGCAGAAGTATGGGCGCTCTTAAACGACCCGGCGGGCTACAGCGCAAGCGACAACAACCCCGGCAACATCAGCGTGACGATTACAAACTATACCCAAGCGTCGCTGCCGGCGAAACCCGGGAATTATACTGTGGAATATATGGCAAAAGACGGCGCGGGCAACGAAAAAAGAGTAAACCGGACGCTTAAAGTGATTTCGCTCGACGACGTGGCGGTTATGCTGAACGGAGTTATGACTTACAGCGAAGATATAGCGATCTTGGACAGCGTCAATGTCAAAATGGAAATCGCGAGTTTGCCCGAGGGCATAGGCGAGCCGTATAAAGTATATCTCCGCTCCGGGCGCTGGACGGCCGCCCAGATGAAGACCGGCGGCGATTTGATCGCGGGTACCGATTTCACCGTGAGCAAAAACAAAATTTACACCCTGTGCATAATAACGCAGAGCCGCGGAACATATTTAACCTACCTATATGTGGAGTAAAGAAATTTGAGGTGCAGATGATGAAAAGAGCGATTGTCAAAATAAAGAAATTGGTCAGCTGCCTGCTCGCCGCGGCGATGCTTGCCGGGCTTCTGCCCGCATTGCCGGCGAAGGCCGCCGGCGAAACATATACCCTCGGCGACGGTTTTATCGAAGTTGCGGTGTCGGGCGACAACGGCGGGTTCTCCATCCGCACAGTCGAGGGCGACAAACTCATAAAATCCGACAACAACAAAGATTTGCTGCACCGGTTCGGGCAGTTTGACACCTCGTTTACTTCTTTTGAGGTCACCTACGCGAACCGAGCGGGAGCCGACAGGGTCAAAGAATATCTTTTCGGCGGCAATTACAGCTTCCTCGGGCTTGGCGGCAATAATATCGAAACCACGCGGGACGCCGCGGGCATTGAAAGCAAATGGACAGTCGCCGGCCTGACGTTTACTCAGCGCATAGAACTCGTAAATCAGGCGGCGGCGGAACACGGCATGGTTTTTATCTCTTATCAGGTGGCAAACGGCAGCGGCGAACCCGTAAGCGTAAAAGCCCGCGTTCTGCTCGACACCGCGATGGGCAGCCAGGATTACGCCGTCTATGAAGTCGCCGACAGATTCGGGGTATACCGCACAATCGAAAAAGAGCGCGTCATCACCGCCGCCGACTACATACCCGCCAATTTTTTCGCTTACGACGACAACAAGGCGCCTTCCGTCACGGCGTATACCGTGAACAATTCGGGCTCGATGCCCTACCAGATCGCGTTCGGCCATTGGAACAGCCTTGCATCCGCGTTATTTGACTTCACGCCGGACGGCGCCCTGACCTTTACAAACCAGTACAACGACAAGTACCTGACCGCCGACAGCGCAGTCGCGTATTATTACGAAATGGGGACAAATATAGCGCCAAAAACCGAAAGCGGCATAATATCTACATATTACGGCGTGTATTCAAACCGGCAGGCGGCGGCGGCCGACAGCGTGGCGGTCAACCTGACCGCTCCGATTGAAATGGCGCTTGCGGCGGATAAAAAGACCTATGAGCCGTCAGAGCCCGGACTTATGCAGGGCGTCTTCAGCGTGCAGACGCAAATCAACAACTTTGTTTCGGGCGCCGCCAAAGATATCGCCGAAGTCACCGTCGCCGCTTATGCGTCAAACGGAATCACGCCGCTCGACGAAAAAGGAAATCCGCTGCCGGAGGAACCCACATATTTGAGGCCTTATACGGCGCAGTATTTTGATTTCAAAGTCGGGGCGACACAGACGAGAAGATTTTATTTCAAGGCAGACGTCGGGGCCGAGACGGCTTACCGCAAAGTCGAGATACGGGTCTTTGACACGAGCGCGGACAAAAATCTGACCCAGCAAAATATTATAGGCTCCCGTTATTTTTATATCCTGTGCCCCGGCGGCGACGGCAAACTGCCGGAGGTCATATTTACCGGCGCAAGCCCGCAGATCATATATACCGAAGGCACGCGCCTTCTGCACCTCACGGGAAGAAATTTCAATCTGCTCCGGTCGGATGGCGCATATAACCTGCGCGCTTACAGCAAAACCGACCCGTCCCTGTTTTTTGACATACCCTATGAGCAGATAACTTTTCCGCCCGACCAAAACGGCGCGAATATCATGGATGTCGCGGTTACGGAGCCCATGCCCACCGGAACTTATGAGCTGGTCTTCGACTGGACGGGGGTCCCGCCCGCCGGAATCGACAGGCGCATGACCGCTCCGGCATTGAATTTCGCGGTGAGCGGCGACCTGCGCTATAAAAACGATTATTACGGATTGGCTGCGGTCGTGCAGTTAAAGGGGAAAACCGGAGCAAACAGCGAATATACCGTAAAGACATATACAAACGAGGACAGTTTTGCCGCCGATAAGGCGAATTACGAAGAAGTTCTGTTGGTTTTCCGCGGCTCTTTCGACGTCGAAAAAAGAGATGCGAACGGAAATCCGGCGAAACTGACCGCGGCCTCCGTCAAATCGGACGACGGCAAAGGAAATGTAAAAGTGCAAAACACGGTCACGGTGAACAACTGCATCGACTTTGAGAACGGCACGGTCACCATTGAGAAAAACGACAACTCGATCACCGTGGATTTTGACGGCGACTTGTTCACTTCGGTAAAACGCAGCAAGATATGGAGCGGGAAATCGACGTTTACGGAAATCAAAAACGGCACGGAATTTAATTTGGTGAGATATAATACCGAGGGAGAACTGCTCAAAGGCGAAAAGACACTGCCCGCCAATCAACAGGGCAAGCCGATAACGCTTTTGTGGCCCTGCGGTTTGTCGCTTGCGCAGACGATAAGCGGCATGGCGTTCAACATGATGTTCGGCGCGATGGGCATTGTGTACGATTATGACTTCAATAACGCCGCCAACAAAGAAATGACTTTTTTCGCAGTCGACGAAAACACGCCCGTCAAAGGCTATGTCGTATCTTTCTCGGCGAGCCTCGATCTGAGCTTCTTGGTGCCTGGCGCGAAAAAGGCGGGCGACGACGGCGGCTGGAAAAAGATGCAGGAACAATTTTCCGCAATAGACCAGAACGGCCAGGAAATGCGCAACCGCTGGAACGGGCTGGATTTCACCGGAAATTACATGAATAAAGACGGCGACGAAGAAGTCGAGGACGAAAAAGTAAAGGGACAGGCGAGCGTGATTGTGCACAATATACTGTACGGCTGCAACGAGGGGTTCATGGGATTCAACTTCACCGTAAAGCTGACGCTGCCGCCCTATTCTTCTTCAATGCCGACTCTGAAAGGCGAATTTTCGCTGAATACGATAGGCAGCTGGGCTGCGGGATTTGAGGGCGAGGGCAAATTCGGTTCTCTGCAGATAGAAGCCGCCCTCGGGCTCAAAAGCCACAACAACATTCCGGTCCCCGACAAGCTGTATTTCTATATCGGCGGCTTTGAGCCGGGGATAAATATCGACGGCCACGGCGTTGTCTGGATAACGGGCGGGGGCGGGGGCTTTGACAATCTTTACGACACCATCTTCTGCGCTTCGGATGTGCCGCCGCTGAAACTGATGCTGAGCATCTCTTTTGATATTCTGAAAGTGCTTCAGGCGCGCGCGGATCTCACGCTGAGCCTTCGCGGCATTAGCCTTAAGGCGAGTGATATAGGCATCAAGGGCATAAAAGAGCTCATCGTATTCAAAAAAATCGCGCTGACATTCGAATGGTACCCGAAATTTTATTTCATGGCTTCGGCAAACGCCGATATTCTGAAGATTATCAGCGGTTCCGGTTATATCGTCATTATACAGGACGACGCTTACAAGGCGTTCTTCGAGTTTTTCCTCAGGGCGATGGTGTCTGTGCCGGAATGCGTCCCGATAGTCGGCGGAATGACCGTCGGCGGCGTGGATCTGGGCGCGAACAACAGCAAGATATGGGGCGCGCTGACAGTTATAGGGATAAAGCTCGGCGTCACTTATCACTGGGGCGGCGACGTCGATTTCGGCACGGGCAGCGACGTCAAGCCGACGTTCCCCGATTTGTTGGACTATCCCGTCGGATACGACGAAAAAACGGGCGAAACTCTGTATATGCGCTTGGGCGGCAATGTCGGCATAAGCTCGATGGCCGAAATCATCGAAGACGGGAATTTCGACGCCTCGCCGCGCCTTTTCGGAATTGGCGACTTCATAAAATCCAACGGCGCGAAAACATCCCACAGGGTGGAGCTGGCCTCGTATGCGGGCGAAGCGCGCGCGCTCACTGTGAGCTATATGGCAGATGATAAAACCCACGCCAAAACGCTTGCCTCTCAGATTTCGTTTGATCCCCCGCTGAGCTTGATACATTACGGAGATGACCCCGATTCTGCCAATGCTAATTTGAGCTACGACGAAAATACAAAAACGGCGATGCTGAGCATGGCCTTCACCGACGGAGCGGCGGCTGATTTTGACGTAACGACGCCTGTATCGGCGGATTTGATCATATATGACATCGCCGCCGTGCCCGAAATCAATGCCCTGGGCATAACAGGTGTTGCCGGCGGAAAAATAGATATCAACTGGAGCGGGTCGTCAAATCTCGGCGATCTGGACTATGTCAGCTTTTACTTCACAAAAAATGCCGGCGGAGAACCGGGCGAAGAAGATTATCTTCTCGGCGCTTTGGAAACCGGCGCGGATATAGAGGCAGGGACGGCGCAATTTGAACTGCCGGGAGAGCTCAAATCCGGAAATTATTACCTCCGGGCGGTATATTCGCAGACAGACGTCGTAAACGGCACAATCGCGAGCGCCGGTAACTTTGCCCATGTAAATGCAAACCAGCCCTCAAATCCGTCGGGCGTGGCTATGACAAACAGCGGCGATTTGAATTTCACCGTGTCGGCTGCAAACAGCGGCGGCACGGATTATGACGGTTATATAATCAGCCTATACGAAGATGACGGCACGCCGACCGATTTCGCGGGGGTTGTCTTTGAAAAAGATGAAAACGGCGCTTTGCCGGTTATGCGGCTGGGCGGCTCGTATCAGGCGTCAGGCGAAGATGAAGAGGGAAACCCCGTCACAAAACAGATCGGCCTTATCGCGGGAAAAGCATATAAAGCCGGAATAATCGCGTATAAGTATGTATATGAAAATCAAGGCGATGGAGAACCGTCATATGCGGTCCTCAGCGATGAAGTCTTTTCGCCCGGAGTTGTTTTAAAAGCGCCTACTCCGCCAAAAGTCGGGTTTGTAAACGCGACGGGCTTTAAAAGGATTGATTCCGTCGAAACCTTTGCGGTGAGCGACGTCGTGTTCAACGTCACGTCGGATGTGCCCGTCACCGGAGCCTGGACACTTGACGGCGCCGAGCGGGGCGATATAGGCGCGGCGCCGGGAAACTCTGCGGCTATATCCCTTTTTGGCCTCGACGACGGCGAGCACACGATAACCGTCAGGGGGACTGACGGCGAGGGCGACGGCTTCTATATCTCCAAAACTTTCGCCATAGACACAAAACCGCCCAAACTCATGCTGTCTTCACCCACAAACGGCAGCTTTTTCGGCGAGGACGGCAAGCTCGTGATAAGCGGAATCACGGACCCCGGAACAAAACTTTATGTCGCCGTGAGCGGAAATACAATAATCGACGGGGCGCCGGTTGCGGCCATTGACCCGATCAGCGGGGAATTCGGCCTGACTGTTTCGGTGAATTCATCCGTTACCTCGCATAACGTGCAGATTTCCGTAAGGGACGAAATGGATAATTATCACGAGGAAAACCTGATCGTCGTAAACAGAGGGCTCGGCAATATCGCCTCGCTTTCGGTATATATGGACAACAAAGCGCCCAAAGCGGGAAACCATCTTGAAATCGGCGCGCAAGGGGCGTCGGCGCAGCTCTCGCTCGCCGCGACGACGGCGAAAGGCAATATATTCCTGCTCGACAACAGCTTGGTTGAATGGTCGGCAAACGCGGTCGAGGGAAACGCGTCAGTTGACGCAAACGGCATATTGTCGGTCGGAGCAGGCAGCATGGGCATTGTCACCGGAAAAT
Organism: Oscillospiraceae bacterium; assembly: GCA_009785015.1. Next base: position 22,987 of record WQXD01000001.1, read on the forward strand.
TCTATGTATCCCCGACTTTGGACGGCGATTCAAACTTATCCGCGGCAATGACCGCCTATGCAACTTTCGGCGAGGCACCCGCAGAAGACAACAATAATAACAATAATAACGGCAATAACAATGTCATCATCAGTCCGCCCGAATCAGAAACCGAAACCGCGCCCGCAGCCGATGATGATACAAATGAAGTTGGAGACGCGCCTGTTGCAAACGTAAACGAAATAAGCGCAAAGGCGGGAGAGCTTGTATTTATGAATTTGCCGCAGGGCGCAGATGAAAATATATTCGTCGCCTACTATTACGCCGGAGGGATAAAGATTTATGTGAAAATGAGCGCGGTCATAGACGGAAAGCTGTATTTTGTCGCGCCGGCCGACGCCGTATATTATTTCGAAGAAAACAAAATAGAATTTGCCGACACGCCGGGACACTGGGGCAAAAATTATATCGACTTCGCAGCGGCGAGAAGGCTGTTTATCGGCGTTTCAACGACAGAATTCGCCCCCGAGGGCACCATGACGCGCGGCATGTTCGTCACCGTGCTCGGAAGGCTTGCGGATATAAATGAAAAAGACTATACGACAAGCGCGTTCAAAGACGTCGAGGCGGGATCATGGTATGCGCCCTTTGTGACATGGGCGGCGGAAAACGGCGTCGTCCTCGGTTACGGCGACGATAACTTCGGCCCGGAAGATTTTATAACCCGTGAGCAAATGTGCGCGATGATAAAAAGATATCTGGACTTTGCCCCGTATTCGCTGCCGGCTGCGGGAAATGCCCCGGAGTTTCACGACCGGTCCGAAATCAGCGGCTGGGCATTGGAAGCCGTGCTGTACTGCCGGAATGCGGGGCTTGTGCAGGGCAGGGACACGGGAAAATTCGACCCGCGGGACAATTTGACCCGCGCGGAGGCGTGCGCCGTGTTTGAGCGCCTCATAAGGGCGATATTGGAAGAATTTATTCTCGCGGCCTGAGCCTATATTTAAGCCGAATTTAAAACATTTGCCCTTGGCCTTACATTTCGCAGAGCCCCTTTATATACTCGAGCCGCGCGATTTGGCTTATCCATTTTTCCGGGATGGCGTCATAGCCGTAGTATATTCCGGCAAGCCCCCCCGCGACGGCGGCAACCGTATCTGTGTCCTCGCCCAAGTTTACAGCCTTTAAAACGCAGTTTTCGTAGCTGTCGGAATTTAAAAGACACCAGAGGGCCGCTTCGAGCGTGTCCACGACATATCCGCCGCTTTTTATGGCTTCATTTGGCAAATTCATGAAATCATCGTCGAAAATCCGATTATAATGCTTTAATTCGTCGGCATATCCGTCTCTGTTTTCATAATGCCTTTTCGCCTCGCGGATACCCGAATATATCCCGCTCTTTAAGTCGGGCGCCTCAAATAAACTTGTGGCGATTGAAAGATATATTCCGCAGGCTATATGGCTTCTTTGATGCGCGTGGGTCAGCGACGAGACGTCGTGGATAATTTGAAACGCTTCGTCGCCGGCTGTAAAATCGGCTCCGTATGACGCATAAAGATAAAACGCGAGCGGCAAAATCCGCATCAGCGACCCGTTTCCGTTGTCATGTTCAAATATACCTCCGCATTCGAGCGGCTCGGCCCCTCTGGCAAACCGGGCCAGCGCTCTCCTTGTGTTTATTCCGACGTCAAACACTTTGCCGTACGGGGTATATTCGCCTTTTTTTGTCCACGATATAAATTTTCGCATAATATCGGCGTAATCGAGGCCGTTTTTCAAGCTGTCCAACAGGCAGAGCGTCATGGTCGTATCGTCGGACCATGTTCCCGGCGGCTGACTGTATGTCCCGTATCCGCGCATATCCGTGACAGGGCTGTATTCAAGCGCTTCACGGCTTGTGAACTCTACCGGAACCCCGAGCGCGTCGGCGACGCACAATCCGATCACTGCGCCCAAGACTTTTTCTTTTAATACGGCCGTATAGGAATTCAAATACTTTTTGCCTTTACTTTTTTCATGTTCCGACAATCTGAATTCCTTTTTATCGGCTTTATCGGCGGCCTCGCTTATCGGAACAATGGCGAAACTGCCGGTTTCGAGGCATATTCCAACGACCAAGTCGCAATCCCTTTCCGTACATGCGCGCCTTTTTTCCTTTATACCCGAAAACGGATGGATATGCCATGTGTTTACAGTTCCGTTTTTTAAATTTAATGCTTTTACCTGCACCCTGTATGAGACAGGATATTTTTCCGCGATGAAATCGTAGCGCGCGCTCATGTTCGGAACGGATACCGTAAAGCCCTGTTTCATAAATATTTCCGCCGCTTTCAGCTCGCGCAGGGCTCCGAATTTCGCCGATTCCCGATATTTGATATTTTCCGCCATTTTTTGCTTCCTCTTTTCAATTATTCCTGAATTTTTTGGCGGCTTTGTACATGGCGTCAATATTTTCCGGGGGCGTATCATCTTGCAGATTGTGTCCGGGAGCGATGATATATCCGCCGTTTTTGCCCATTATACCGATGATTTTCCCGACTTCGGCGAATACTTCTTTCGCTGTGAGTTTCGGCAGGATATGCTGCTCGTCTATGGCGCCCCAGAATATTATCTTTTCGCCGAACGCTTTTTTCAACGCTGACGGCTCCATATCCTTCGCCGTGACCTGCACCGGATTCAATATATCCGCGCCCGCCTCGATCAAATCGCCGATCAGCGGAAATACCGCCCCGCACGAATGCAGTAAAATTTTGGCGTCCGTTCTCTCGTGGATAAATTCGAAAATCTTTTTATGATACGGTTTTATAACTTTTCTGTATGTTTCGGGGGAAATCTGCGGCCTGTCCTGCATGCCCAGATCGTCGGCGTACCCTATCGCCTGGACATATTTGCCGACGTGTTCGAGATAATTTTTGAAAAACTTTTTCTGCAGTTCCAAAAGTTTATCGTAAAGAGCCGTTATAAATTGCGTGTTGTCGATTAAATCGCACGCCAGATTTTCATATCCCCGCAATTTTTGCGAGGTTTCATAAAATCCGGGCACTCCGAAATCCGCGACAAGCGCGTAACTGCTGTTTTCGTATAAATCTTTCGCTTTGTCTTTGATTCCGTAATAAAGCTCCGGATCGTCGGGGTTTGGCAGGGTCATACGCTCAATATCGGATATACCGGCGTTTTGCATGGGATTATATATGACGTCAAAATACTCGTGGGGTTCCGCTTTCTTGAATTTCATGCCGAAACCGTTTTCAAATACGCCGTTTGTTATATGGGGTTTGGCGCCGTTCAGCGATATTCTTCTGAAATCGGATTCGAATTTTAATTTGAGTTGTTCGCACGGTTCGACGGTCCCCATGGTATAATCGATAATTCTGTCGCTTTCGGCGTCCTGTATCCCGAAATGATTTTTGAGTTTTATATGCGCGTTGTAATCCATGCACGTCACTACCGTCGCTCCGAAGTCCACCGGAATTTTGTCCGTTTCCTGCCGGTTAAAAGTTTTTATGACTCTTTCTCTTGAATTCATTATAAGCGCCTCAGCTCTTCGCAGCGGCTCCGGAATGCGTCTATTTCGTCTGCGCCGTCCAATATGCCGATGACAATGTCGACTGTTTTTGTCTCGTTTGGCTCGATGTATTTTAAGGCCCCTCTTTTTCTGTATTCGCTTCTGCCGACGCTCTCGCAGTTCGCGGGCTCCAGACCCACCACGTAATCGCCTTTTGACAGGCGTTTCCACTGCATGAAATTGGGGAGCTGGTTTTTATCGAATTCCACATAAAGCCCGTATTCGAGTTTTTTGTTTATCACGGCCGCCTGCGTTTTGCCGCCGGCGTCGCCGAGCTCATGCTTATACACATACTGCGCGCCCTCGTGGAGCGGTACGGAAAAATCATTATAGGTGTCGGGGAAATCCGCCGCTTCTTCAGAGCCGGCAATGCCGAGCGTGGGTAAAATCATCTCGCTTGTTTCGTCCAGCAACGGGTATCCGGCATTTATATGATAAAGAATCATAAGCGGGCGCGAGACGAATCCTTCATTTGCTATTTCGTCGTGGATGCAAAGCGTTTTTGCGCCGAGACTTGTCGTGATCGTTCTTGTAAGCGAAAGATTTTCGGCGTGCAGGGCGGCCTCGCGCATGCGCCCGGAGGCGTGTATGATATATTTGCCGTCTTTATCCCATGCCGCGCCGTATGATACCGCTTCCGCGCCCGTGTTGCTGATTCTGCCGTGAAGCCCGTGGTGAACCTCGCCCAGCTGCGCGTCGTCGTCGTCGCAGGCCCAGCCCACGTTGGATAAGCCGCATGTGGTCAAAAGACCGCCGAAAAACCCGCGCAGCCAGCCCATGCCGCAGGGCTCGTAGGCGTCGGCGGAAGCGATTCCCGCTTTTGTTATAAAGCTCACCGGCACGCCTTTGTATCGCGCGTGGGCGATATCCATGCCGCGCCCGGGAAGCACGCAAAATTCGAGCCCGCCGCCCGTTGTTATATCCAGCGCTTCGACGTCCCGCGCGCGGCCGTCGCAGATAAACGACCGGCGGACTCCGGCAATCTGGCTCATATTGCCCACATAAGACAATATACTGTTTTTGTCGCACTGCGTTTTAAATTCGTTCATAAATAAAACAACCTCCGGATTTTATTTAAATTTTCATGACTGACGCCGCCGCGCCGCGGACGGCTTTTACGATATCGTTTGCCGCTTTGAACGGGTCTCTTTTGACATATATCGTCTGCCCGTAGTTGTCCATAGCCAAATTGTCCTCCACAAAAGTCGCGACCATTATTCCGGTCATATCGCCGATTTCCGAAAACAGGTTTTTATAGTATGTTTCCGGATCTGCCGGGGCGGCGTCCTGTATTTCGACAGTCAATTTACCCCTCGCGGCCTCGCACAGTTTGGCAAAAGCGGTATTGTTTCCCATAGGCGAATTGTTTACCGCCGTGACGCCGCGCATGTTTTTGATATTTTCGAGCTGGTGCGTCCCGTTTCCGCAGTAATGCAGATGCCCGCCCCCGAAACGCTCGAATATATCGCTGTAGCAGGGCAAAACAAATTCGGCGTATAAACCGCCGCTCACAGACACGAGATCGTCGTCGGACAGCCATACCCCTCCTTTGGGCGTCCACACTCCCTGCAGTCCGTTTGAACATCCGAAAGGTTCGCCGGTTATCTCTTTTTGAACTTCGACCCATTTTGCAAAACTTTCGCATATCAGCGACATCAAATCGCGGACCGCTTCCGGCTCGTCGTACATCCAGTAAAACAACCTGTCATATCCGCATAACTGCGCCGCGGTGCTCAAAGGGCTGTTCAAATCGGTATATCCCACGGGAATATCCCCGCGAAGCGCGGCATACTCCATGAATTCCAGCACCTTGGGCATATATCCGCTGCCGTGCGGATCGGGCCGTTTCAGCTTCGCTATATCCCCGACATTTTCAATGACGGTCGAAACCACTCCGGGATCGTCTCCGTCGCCGGTCGCGGGCCTGATCCTGCAGCCGAACGCCGAAGCGAGCACCCCCGTGCCGAACCACGGCATAAAATACGGCACGGTGTCGTCGTCGACATATTTTAAATGCTGCTCAAAGCCGTCCTGCTGAAATTTCAGCATTTCTGCCGGATCTTCCCAGTATGCTTTAGGGCGCCTGTTGTTTCCGAATCCGAAAAAACAGGGAGTCTGGGCCAAAACCGGAATATCCCCGGGCGTTTTCGGCGGAATTAAATCCATAGTCCGCTTTATTTTCGATTTCCGCGCGGTCAGGTCGAAACCTCTGAAACTTGTGAAATTATCCGTCATATACATACTCTCCCGCAGAATGCTTTTATACTTTGAAAATAATTTTGAAAAATTGCTGCTCGCGTTTTGCTATCAAGTGAAATACCTCTATAATCTGCGGCAGGTCAAAATAGTGCGTGATCATGCCCTGCGTCTTGATTTTGCCCGCTCCCATAAGTTCAATCATATCCCTGTAATCCGCGGGAGTGTACATCGTAGTGCCGGACAACCTCAGCTCGTGCTGAACAAAATCGGGCAGCAGCGGAATATCGTATCCGTTCTGCAAAACCCCGACTATGACCACCCTGGTTCCCCTGCGCGCCATTTGGAGGATATCGTTGAACACCTTGCCCTTTTCCCCCACGCAGTCGAAAAATACGTCCGTCTTTTTAGAGCCGCCGCACAGCCGGGCGAGCCCGTCGTCGAGACCCTCGCGCGATACGTCGATTATGCCGTCCGCCCCCAGCGATTTCGCGAGCTGCAGCCGCTTTGGGTCCATATCGGCGATATATACTTTTTTTGCCCCGAGCGCCCTGCACGACTGCATGCAGAAATTTCCTATCGGTCCCGCGCCGATCACCAGAATTGTGTCGTCAGGTGTTATTTCCCCGCGTTTTGCCGCGTGATAGGCGACGCAGGCGGGCTCGACCATCGCCGCGTCGTCCATGGACATGGTGTCGGGAATGGGTAAAACCATCTCTTTGGGCATCGCTATGTATTCGCAGTGCGCGCCGTCGGCTTCCGCCCCGGTGCACCGGAGCGATTCGCAGAAGTTATAAATCTCGTTTTTGCACGCCTCGCATCCGCCGCAGACCAAATGCGGTATCACCGCCACTCTTGTCCCGACTGCCAAAGCGTCTGCCCCGCTCCCAAAAGCGGCGACCGTGCCGGAAAATTCATGGCCCATGACCACCGGATACTTGACATACGGGTGTCTGCCGAAATAGATCGTCGGGTCGGAACCGCATACCCCGATGCGCTCGACTTTGATCAAAATCTGATCTTCAAGAGGCGTTGGAATGTCGCATTCCCCCAAAACGATATGTTCCGGCGCGGCAAGCGTCGCCTTGAGCATCTTTTTCATGTTTTTTCTCCTATTCCGCCCTCACTGTTTTTATATTGGCATACTTGCAAAACAATTCGAGGGCGTCCGCGGCTTTTTCGTCGCGTATCAGAACGCCGTGGTGTATAACCCCCGCATCGATCATTTTGCGTTCCCAGTCTTCTATGTCCTTGACTTTCACCCAGCCGTATGAACCTCTGACAAACGGTTCTATATCGACAATCTCGCCCGTGCCGATAAACATGGTGTATTCTCCGCCGTATTCGACGAGGCGCAGGCATGTGACTTTTCCGGGCGCGATATTGAACTCGACGGTGCCGTCGCAGTTGTCGCTCCACACCGCAAGGCGTTCGTTTTGCATGAGTTTCACGGAGCAATTGCCCGCGCACTGGCTCGGGGCGGCGTTTCCGCAATGCCACGCAAGCCAGCAGTTGTCTTCCGTCGGGTGCAGATCCGTCCAGTCGATAAATACAGGCGGCGTTTTTTCAAGTCCCGCGGCGTATGCCGCAAGCATACTCGACGCGCCGAGTACATCGACTTCACACGCCGTGATATAGCCCTGGTCGTTTAAGCGCGCGAATGTCGAACAACCCGCGATGCCATATTTTGTCTGCAGCATTTCCCAGCAGCAGACGGCCATACAGTCCGCGCCGAGTTCGTTATATATGCGTTTCAATGCGACTTCGTATTTGGCGATGAGCGGCAGCTTTTCTTTTTTCAACAGACATTTCGCGCCTTGTTCAATCTGTTTGAGCGTGTCGGCGACTTCCGGGTCATCGTCTTGGATTTTGTCCATTTTGTCGAATACCGTGGCCAAATCCATCGGCCTGAGCATCTGCCCGAATTGCCTCTGGAAGTTTTCTTCGCTGAAATACTGCGATTCAAAAAGCAAAGGACGGGTCCCGAGCTGTGCTATTTTTGCCTGCTTAAACGATTTTAAGGCATACATCGCGCGCGTGAAATTCGCGTATTCTTTGACAAACCGTTCTTCTTCGGGGTTGCATGTCAGTATGTGAGTGTATGTAAATCCCCTGCGTTTTATCGCCGAAACCGTCATAAACTGCCCGCACCAGTTGTCCGTCGAGCGGTTCCCTTCGCTCGATATCGGGCCGGAACGGGTGCAGAAATGCAATATCGGCAAATCTTTTCTCATCTGTGAGAGAACTTCCCCGACGGCGACTTCCAGGCCGAAATTCATATTGCCGATGACCAGCGCGTCTATATTTTCGCTCAAAAACAATTCGGCGGCTTTTTTGCCGTCCTCGACGGAACCCACAAGGCCCCCATCCGTCAAATCTTTCCCCGGCACGATGATTTTCGCGGCGCCGGCCTTCTCCATTGCGGCAATGCAGCGGTCGCGCATCTTTTCGGCTAAGGGACCCGTGTGCAAATTCCCGTCCCATGACTCCCAGCTCGACGGGACAAATCCTATTTTTAATTCTTTCTTCATAATTTTATATCATTTTCCCTTTCTTTAAATTTGGGTTTGATCGCTAAAAGAACGGCTCGGACGGATTGTTGTTTTGGGAATGTTTTTCGCTCAATACCGGGCTTCTGACGTCGCGCAGCTGATTTTGGAGGTTTATCATATCGTCTATCCAGGCCTGCCTGCAGTCGGTCCCGCGCCCGGACAGGATATACGGCTCGCCGCCCACAATCCTGGTTTTTCCGTCTGTGCCCGGGTATTCGGTGAATATATTTATTATGCCCGCGTTGGTGGCTGAAGCTATTTTGGCAAAACTGGGATTGATTCTTTCTTTGCTGTTTTTGTTTATATCGGAAATGGTCCCCTGGGGAAAGATCAAAAGATGATGGGGCCCGCTTGTATCCTTTAAGTGTTTGCAGCACTCCATATTCACTCTTATATTGTGTTCTTTGGCCGATTTCTTTTGAGCTTCGTCCAAACCGGCAATTTCAACATCCCGGTAAATCCCGACAATATCATATTTGTGCAGGCGCAAAAAGGCCATCAGCTCCCCGTTGGCCGCCCAGTCCATTTTGGCTATTATTTTGATTTTCGGATGGAGCAGCCCCAAGATGATGCCGTCAAAATCGCTGATATGGTTGGACAGCAAAACATAGTTCTTCTCCTCCAAATCCGGAAAACCGGTTATTTGGATGCCGAATAATTGAAATATCCCCTTTTTCCAGTCTTCCGTCACATAAGGGTTCAACCCGGATTTTTCAAAATACGGCAGCAAATTGTCTTTTAGATGCCGGACAGCTTCCGAACCGCTGAAACTGAGCGGCTGAAGATCATTTTTTGAATCCATATACTCTCCCGCCATTATAATATCTGTTAAGCGGTATTGTAGCACATTATTTTCAAATTGTCAACAAATTTATTTTAACTTTTTACGCCCATGTCCTTTTCGCGGATTTCGACGCGGCGGATCTTGCCGTTTATGGTTTTTGGCAGTTCACTCGCGAATTCTATCACCCGCGGATATTTATACGGAGCGGTGTTCTTTTTGACGAAATCCTGCAGCTCTTTTACAAGCGCTTCCGAGGGTTCGTAATTTTTCGCGAGCACGACTGTCGCCTTGACGTTGAATCCGCGTATCGGGTCGGGCACGCCCGTCACGGCCACTTCAAACACGGCGGGGTGTTTTACCATCACGCTTTCAACTTCAAAGGGGCCGATGCGGTAGCCCGACGATTTTATGATATCGTCATTTCGCCCGATATACCAAAGATATCCCCCTTCATCGCGGTATGCCGTATCGCCGGTATGGAACAGGCCGTCATGCCATGAGTTTTTTGTAGCTTCTTCGTTTTTGTGGTAACCCATATACAGCCCCACGGGGCGGCTGCCGGGGGATTTCGCCGAAAGGCAGATTTCACCCGTCACGCCGGGGGCCGCTTCGCATCCGTTCGCATCGATTATTGCTATATCATATCCGGGAACGCTCAGTCCCATCGCGCCGGGGCGGGGTTCGCTGAAAGGGTACAAAACGGCGCAGCACACGGTGGTTTCCGTCTGCCCGAAACCCTCATATATCTCAAGCCCGGTGAATTCCTTCCATTTTTTGAATAAATCCTGATTCAAGGCCTCGCCCGCCGCGCAGCTGTGTTTCAGGCTTGACAAGTCATACAATGCCGTGTTTTCCGTCAGTTCCTGCATTAGCATGCGGTACTGCGTCGGCGGGGCGCAAAAGGAAGTGACATTGGCTTTCGTCATCACGGTGAGGATATCCTTTGGATTGAATCTTTCAAAATCATATGTCAGCACCGCGCACTCCCCGAGCCATTGCCCGTACATCTTGCCCCAGAGCGATTTGAGCCATCCGGTATCCGAGATTGTGAAATGCAAGCCGCCTTTTTCGACCCTGTGCCAGAACACGCCCGTGGCCAAATGGCCGAGCGGGTAAGTGAAATCATGGGCCACCATCTTCGGATAACCCGTCGTGCCGGAGGAAAACGACATGATCATCATGTCCGTGGCGCGCGTGGCCCCCTCATTTTCCGGGCGTTCCCAGAGATCGGAGGCGGTTTCCAGCCCCGCTTCGAAATCGAGCCAGCCGTCGCCCGCTTTTTTGTGTTTTGTGACCGCTTTGAGCTCAACTGTCTTATATTCGCCCATGCCGGCGTCGAACGCTTCGGTGCAGTTGTTGTCCCCGGTTATCACCGCCATTTTTATATCGCCCGCGTTGCAGCGGTATATATAATCGTCTTTTGTGAGCAGATGCGCCGCCTGGACGGCGACCGCCCCGATTTTATGCAGAGCCATCATGCAGTACCAGAAAAGATAGCTTCTTTTAAGCACAAGCATGACGAAATCGCCTTTTTTTATGCCGAGCGAGCGAAAATAATTCGCGGCTTTGTTTGAATAGCGCGCCATTTCCGCGAATGTTATGCGTTTTTGTTCAAATTCGTTTGAAATCCACAGCATGCACAGACTGTCCGGCTGCGTTTTTGCCAGTTCGTCGAGCACGTCGTAGGCGAAATTGAAATTTTCGGGATATGTCAATTTGTAATTTTTCATGACGTCTTCGTATGATTTAAAATCGTCCCTGTTTTTGCCTGTATATTTTTCATATATCAGCATGTTTGTTATTCTCCTGTTCTTTATATTATTATATTTTTATCACCACGGCGAGAAATTTTGCCGGACCGCCTAAGGCTTTCATCGCGTGCGGTATGCCGGAATCGAAATACACGCTGTCGCCCGCGTTCAGCTCATAAACGATGTCGCCCAGATAAAATTCCATTTTTCCGGACACCATATAGTTGAATTCCTGTCCTTCGTGCGAATGCAGTTTGACTTCGTCTCCTTTTCCCGGCTCCACCGTGACCATAAAAGGCTCGGCTTTTTTGTTGCTGAATGTAAAAGCGAGGTGTTTGTATTCGTAGGCCGCGCGGCGAATGATGTCGTACCCGCCGCCCGCCCGCACCAGCGCGCATGAGGTGAGTTTCGGCGATTCCCCGCTGATTATGTCCACCACGTCGACGCCGAGTATATTCGCCGCATTGTACAAAAAACTAAACGAGAAGTCCCGTTCGCCGCGTTCATAGGCGATATATTCGCCGATGCTCAGTTTCATGTCATTTGCCATTTTTTGCGCGGTGATGTCCATAATGTCCCTCAAAGCGATGAGCCTTCCGCCGATTTCCGCCAATTGCTCTGTCATGATAGTTTTCCTCCGATTTTTTAATAATTAAAAATCCCCCTGCGGCGTTTTTGCCGCAAGGGGTTGATTGTAATTTTTACACCCTCTCTATCCGGCACAACGCAAAACGGCACTATCGCCGCCATCGGCGATAATGCTGATTGTAATTATAATGATTGTGCCGGTGAAATTGTCAAATTTCATTTTGCGCCTCCCATGGATAAGCATCGTACAAAATCAGGATAACATAAACAATCCGGTTTGTCAATACGAATAAAAAAATTAACATTTTATTCATATTGGGATGCTTGTTTTCTATCCTGTATATTCGCGCAAATTTCGCATCTTTTTAAATCATCCAGCGGCAAAGGATTGTGGGTTTTCAGCAAATTATCGCGGATAATCCGATTTTTTTCGAAACCATGCCTGTCAAATTCGTCTTCTAAAATAACAGGATTATACCCATTGCTTCCGCATATACAACAAATATTGATGTATTTTTTTGCCGACGGATTCCATTTATCGATATACAAAGAAAATCCTTTTTTGCGCTGCTGATATTTGCTGTGCGACATATTATATACCCTCCGTCGATATTTTATAAAACAAATCAGCCCCTTACATTTTGGGGTGGCGTAATGCCGCTCCCCACATTTTCATTATATTCAAAAGTTATTGTATTGTCAAGCACTTTTTTATTAAAAAAATATTTTCGAGCAGTGCAAAACGACGCTCAACCCCCGTCACTTCGTGCCACCCCCTTCACACCGCGCTGCGCGCTGAAGGGGGCCGGGGAGTTGAATCCTCCTGCCCCATTCGATTCGAAGGGGGTGGCTCCGCACGTGTAGCGAATGTGAACGCAGTTCACATGCAGCTCACGCCTATCGATAAAGCCGGGGGTTGTGAACTATTTTACAAAAAGCAAAAAAAACCGAAGTAATCTATACTTCGGACTTTCTATCGAGGTTTTTCTATGGAGCTGGTGGACGGATTTGAACCCCCGACCTGCTGATTACAAATCAGCTGCTCTGCCAGCTGAGCTACACCAGCGCACCACGATAAGTTGTATTATAGCAGATTGCAATGTGTTTGTCAAGGGTTTTAGAAAAGTTTTTTTCGAACGCTTTTCACAACAGTTCGCCGTATCTTTTGACGAAGATTTTTTTGAAGAGCGTCGCGAGCGCCATGTACAAAAATATCGTGAGCGCGAGCCAGGCGAAATATTCCGCCGGCATATAGTGCAGTTTGAGCGACTCGGCGACCGGAGCGATGAACGGTATAGCGGTGAGCACGGCTATTCCGGTGAATGTGAGCAGCGTCACGGGGGCCGAAGCCCTGCTTCTTATAAAAGGCAGTTTCGGCGTGCGTATCATGTGGATGACCAAGGTCTGGCTCCACATCGACTCGATAAACCACCCCGCCCTGAATATCGACATGTACAAAACCCGCGTTTGCGGATCGGTTATATCGGTGAACAGTTTGCCGCCGCACATGGCGGGGCAAATGATAAAATACATGAGAAGATAGGTTGTTATGTCAAATACGGAGCTCGTGGGCCCTATCCAGATCATGAATTTCCCTATATTCGAGGCGTCCCATTTTCTGGGGACGGATATGAATTCCTTGTCCACGTTGTCCCAGGGGATGGCGGTACAGCTCAAATCATAGATCAGGTTTAATATGATCAGATGTATGGGCAGCATGGGGACAAATGGCAGAAGCGCGGAGGCGACGAGCACGGAGAGCATATTCCCGAAGTTCGAGCTCGCGGTCATTTTTATATATTTGATCATGTTCGCATAGGTTTTGCGTCCTTCGATGATGCCCTTTTCGAGCACCATCAAATCTTTTTCGAGCAATATGACGTCCGCCGATTCCTTGGCTATGTCCACCGCCGTGTCCACCGAAATGCCCACGTCGGAAACGGTCATTCCGGCCGCGTCGTTGATTCCGTCGCCCATATACCCGACGCTGTGCCCGTTGTTTTGAAGGGCGGTTATGATTCTCGCCTTCTGCTGAGGGGAGAGTTTGGCAAACACATTCACGCTCTCGGCCCTTTTGCCGAGCTGTTCATCGGTCATCTCGTCCAAATCGGACCCGAGCAAGATTTTGTCGGTTTTTATGCCCACCTGACGGCATATGCAGCGCGTCACCTTGTCGTTGTCCCCGGTCAGCACCTTTACTTCCACGCCGTTTTCATGCAGCGCCAGAATCGCGTCCTCGGTGGATTCCTTGGGCGGGTCCAAAAAAGCCAGATATCCCATCAGCACCATGCCGGATTCGTCCGCCGCCGAAAAGGCGCCCACCGGCGACGGATTGGTTTTCTGCGCGACGGCGATCACCCTCATGCCGTCGTCGTTGAGGTCGTCCACTTTTTTTAATATATACCGCCTGATCTCGTCGGTCAGCGGCTCCACTTTGCCGTTGTATTCGGCATAGCTGCAGACGGAGAGCATTTCCTCCACTGCGCCCTTCGTGATCATTTGGGTTTTGCCGTTGGCCACCACCACGCTCATGCGGCGGCGCTCAAAATCGAAGGGGATTTCGTCGATTTTGACAAACTGGTCGGTGAGCCCGCGGAGCAGCGCGTATTCCTCTTTTTCTTCGTCGGTGCGCTCGATTATGGCTATGTCCATCAGATTTTTGAGCCCCGTCTGATGATAACTGTTCAAAAACGCGTGCCGGAGCACCCTCACGTCGTGTTCGCCGTGTATATTCAGATGATATTGCAGCACCACTTTGTCCTGGGTCAGAGTCCCGGTTTTGTCGGTGCACAAAATGTCGATTGAGCCCAGGTTTTGTATGGAGTTCAGGTTTTTGATGATCGTTTTTTCCTTGCTCATGGCCACCGCCCCTTTGGCCAAGCAGGTCGTGACGATCATCGGCAGCATTTCGGGGGTGAGGCCCACAGCTATCGAGAGCGCGAAAAGCACCGCGCCCATCCAGTCCTGCGTTTTTAAGCCGTTGACCAAAAGCACTGCGGGAACCATCACGAGCATGAATCTGATGAGCAGCCACGACACGGAGTTCACGCCCTTTTCAAAGCTTGTTTTGGTAATCTTGGCGTCGGCCATCGATTTGGCCAGCCCGCCCATCATGGTGTCGTCGCCGGTGGTTATCACCAATCCGAGCGCGCTCCCGCTTATCACGTTGCTGCCCATAAAAGCGAGGTTCTGGCATTCCACCATGCTGGAGCTGTTTACGCTGCCTGAACTGGGGGAAAAATTCTTTACGGGATCGGCGGTTTTTTCGACTGCGAGGCTCTCCCCCGTGAGCGCCGACTGGCTTATGAACAGGTCTTTGGCCTTTATTATCCTCATGTCGGCGGGGATTATGTCCCCCGCGGCGAGATGCACCAGATCGCCGACCACCACGTCCTCGAGCTCAATTTCCTCGCGGCCGTCCTCCACCCGCTGCACGGCGGTGGTGGTCTTTATGAGTTTTAAAAGGCTTTCGGCGGCATTTCCGCTTCTGGATTCCTGGACGAAGCGCAGCACCCCGGATATGAGCACCATGGTGAGTATTATGACGACGGTCACCGCATTTACTTCATCCGGGGGGGCGAGTATGATATCCGTGAAGGCCGACACCACCGCGAGCGCGAACAGAATGGCAGTAAACGGGTTCACGAAAGAATCCACAACGCGGCGAAGCACGGATTCTTTTTTTCCGCGCGTGATTTTGTTTTTGCCGTATTTGCCCCTGTAGGCGTCTATCAGCACTTCGACGAGGCCGTCGGGGCCGGTGCCGAATTTTTTGTAGAGCTCCTCCACTTTTGCCGAGGCGGCGAGCTTGAGCCTGTTGGTGATTTCGTCGCGGTACGCCGTGTCCGCCGAGTTTTTCGCGTGGGCGTTGTTTTTGCCGTTTGGCCTGAAATTTGCATGGGTCATTTTGGTTTGTACCTCCGTTTCTTGAATTCGGGTATTGCCATATCGGGAAGGTACAGCCCTTTTTTAAGACCGGGACACATTGTTTTTTTCGGCGGCGGCGCGGATTTTTTACGTGTAAAAATTTATTTTACATATAAAAAATCCGCGTCGCCACGGATCTTCGGTGTCGCCCGTCGGGATTAGGGCTGCCGTTGCTTCCGTCCATCGTTTTTCCTCCTCTTTTTTACTAAAAAAACATCTGTAAAAGACTTGTCCGGAAATTTTTCGGTTTTTGAGCGCATTATCCGGGCAAGTCTATTATACAATTTTATCGCCGGTTTGTCAAGGGCTTTTTGCGCGCTTTTATGTTATTGCAAATATTTTTTTTGCGCGGCGGTCAGAACGTCGATTTTCGAGCCCATCGAAGCGAGTTTCAGCACGGCGGTCTTTTGGTCGATCTCTTTTGGCACATCATAGAGCGCGGGCGCGAGGCGCCTGTTATTTGCCAGATATTCGAGCGATTTTGCCTGCAGGGCAAACGACATGTCCATGATTTCGGCGGGGTGCCCGTTTCCCGCCGCGAGATTTACGAGCCTGCCCTGGGCGACCAGATTCAAGACCCCGCCGCCGGGCATCTTATAGCCCGTTATGTTTTCCTTTCGCTCAATTACCTCCGCGGCGAGCTCCCCGAGCCCCTTTTTGTCTATCTCCACGTCGAAATGGCCCGCATTGCACATCACCGCTCCGTCTTTCATGAGCCCGAAATGTTTTTTGGATATGACGTCTTTGCAGCCCGTCGCGGTTATAAACAGATCGCCCAGTTTCGCGGCCCGGTCCATGGGCATGACCGAAAATCCGTCCATTCTGGCCTCGATCGCCTTTATCGGGTCTATCTCGGTTATTATCACTATCGCCCCCATGCCCTTTGCGCGCATGGCGATCCCCTTGCCGCACCAGCCGTAACCCGCCACCACCGCCGTCTGGCCCGCGATGATCAGATTTGTGGTGTGCATAATCCCGTCAAAAGCGGACTGGCCCGTGCCGTATCTGTTGTCAAACAAATGCTTGCAGTCCGCGTCGTTGATATTTATCATGGGAAAACGCAGCCTGCCCGACTTTTGCAGCGTTTTGAGCCGATGGATGCCGGTCGTGGTCTCTTCGCAGCCTCCAATCAGGTTTTTCGCGAGTTCTTTTTTTCCCCCGTGCAGCAGTTTCGTAAAATCCCCGCCGTCGTCGATGATCAGATCGGGCAGGCACGAGAGCGCCGATACCAGATCGTCTTCATATTCGCGCATCGACGCGTTGTGCGAGGCGAACACTTCGAAGCCGTCCGCCGCAAGGGCGGCGGCCACGTCGTCTTTTGTGGAAAGCGGGTTGCAGCCGGTGACAAACACCTCGGCTCCGCCCGCCCGCAAAACGTGGGCCAGATACGCCGTTTTGGCCTCCAAATGAATCGACATCGAAATTTTTTTGCCCTTAAACGGCTCTGTACCGGAAAATTCTTTTTCGATCAGGTTCAAAACGGGCATATAGCTTTTTACCCACGCTATTTTTTCATGCCCCGTTTTGGCCAAACCGGCGTCATTTATTCTGCTCATAATCGATCACACCCGCTTTCCAAATCATTCACTCATTTTCTGTTTCGCCCGTCAAATCCGCATCTATGGGCTCGGGAATATCCTCGCCGCTTTCGCCTGCGGGGGGGTCAAAATTCGCCGAATCGATTCCGGGGACGCCGTCGCTGATCACCGGGAGCGGATTGACGAATATATTTTTTACCGATACCGCGAAATACAAATTTGACCCTATGGTGGTGTAAAGCCCCGAGGTGCCGGCCGAACCGAGCTGCTGCCCTTTTGCCACGCCGTCGCCCGCCTGTACGTCTATCTGATCCAAATGCCCGTACCAGGTCTTTATGCCCATGCCGTGGTCTATGACCACCAATTTGCCGTCTTCGGGGATCTCCTCCGCGAATATGACCTTGCCCGCATTTGAAGCCCTCACGGGCTCGCCTTTCGTCATTTCTATGTTTATCCCCTTGTTTATATACGGATGCCCCGTGTTGGTGGTGACTTTCCAGCCGTAATCGAGCAGTATGCGGCCCTCTTTGGGCATGGCGAATTTTTCGCTCCAGTGTTTTCTGCCCTCTTCGGCGCTGTTTGTGAATATTTCGTTGTATTTCGACTGTTTCTGCGATTGGGGCCCGGTTTCCAAGTGGGCCTCCACGGACTGATCCTGCGCGGCCATATTAAACGATTGCTCGGACTTTTCGTTTATTTTCAAAAAATATTCCTTGGGGTCGTTTAAATCGCTTGTCAGCTTGAGGTGAAACGTCCTGCCCACAAAATCGGAGCTTATCGGGATAAGCGCTATTTTATGCGCCCCAACCGACATAAACTTGGTTTCATAGCCGATATCGGTGGAAAGGATCAGGTTTTCGTCGTCGCTCATATTATACGCGGTGATGGCGACTATATCGCCCGGATCCGCTTCCGTGCTGGATATGTCGAATTTCGCGGTGACATAATATTTTACATCCATCACGTATGTGGCTTTCCCGTAATAATCGGCGGTATCGGACTTGTACCATTCGGCGGAAAGTATATACTGAAATTCCCTGAGCTCTTCGCACGAAAAATTCGCGATAAAATTGCTGTACACGTCGCTGAAGATTATCTCTTTGGAGTCCTGGACGTCGATGTGAAGCAGGTCGGGCTCCGCGGAGAATGTCACGTCGAAGTCTTTGTTCTGGTAGGCCCTGGCGGAATTTGAAGTCTTCACCTCGTTGGGGATTGTCGACGGGTAAAAATTGCCGTCGGCTTTTTTGATCATCCACTCGCCGCCGCTCGGATAGATTTCGACGGCGCCGGGGTCCCCTTCGTATAGGACACAGGAGGGTATTTTGTTGTTTTTGTATATGCTGTCGGACAGCGGAGTGTTCAAAATCCTTTTGGCGTCGTTTTCATCCATCAAAAGCAGCTCGCGCTCGGAGGTCATGATAAGGCAGTCGTTTGTGTTCAGCGACAGATACATCGCATAGACAAATTGTTTTTCGCCTTTATAGAATTTTATTATCAAAGGCTGCTCATATTCGAACTTTCTGGAGGATGAGCCCACTTTTTTTGAATTTTCCAAGGTTTTGATATGTATGTTTATGTCTTTTTTGTCGGTGTACTCCGCCAGAATCTGGTCGTTTGCGCCTATTATTTCTATTTTGGTCGTGTTTTCGACGGTGAATTTATCCGAATAAATCAGCAGTATATTATATACGGCGAGATATGTGGGGATAAACAGCAATATCACGAGTATAACCGTTCGGAACAATTTTTTACCGTTTATCATTTTAAAATTCCATTCCTTAATTATGCATATATAGCTATTATATATAATAACGCGAAAATAATCAATAGTTTACGGCGCAATTATAAAAATAAATTGTGAATGCAGTATAAATTTTCGATATTTTGCCAATAACGCTTGCACTTTTAAAAATTTTGTTGTATAATGTACGTAGTTTGAAATGCGGCACCGATATTTCAACCTAAATTTATTTGATTTAATGTAAGGAGGCAGTTTCCATGCGCAAAAAAACAGCGATAAAAAGAGTATTGTCCTTTGCGATCATCGCCGTCATGCTTTTCGGGGCGCTGAACTTTGCCGTTTCGGCGGCGAACCCGATAGTTATCGACTTTTCGAAATATGACAGCGTAACCGACATCTTAGACAGCGCTTCCGGCGGCCAGGGCGAATTCGCCATCAAGGAGGACGGCACCAGGTTCGTGCTTTTCGCGGAGTGCGTCGACGGCTACGATCCGGCAGATGACCCGGAAGGCACAGGCACAAAAGGCGACTTATACAGCACCGTCAAAGGATTCGCGGACCTCGGGGTAAATGCGGACACGTACAAATGGATGAAGATGAGCGTCAGAAACGAGAGCGCCGCGCCCGGTTTTGAAATCCATTTTTCCTCTCCCACCAAGGGGCTCAGCGTCGAAACCTCGATAACCTTTGACATCAAGCCCAACAGCGGCTATACTTCCTACATCTACGACGTAACCGAAGCCTGCAAAAAGTATTATCCGAAGCGCCCGGCCGACGTGGAAAACCCCGATGTATATCCCGATCACTGGAAGGGCCTCATCGACGTGTTCAGGCTCGATTTCATGTATTACGATGAG
This sequence comes from Oscillospiraceae bacterium, assembly GCA_009785015.1. Next base: position 42,465 of record WQXD01000001.1, read on the forward strand.
AGCGGCGGCCACGCCAAAACGGGCGACAAGATCTATATCGAATACATAGCTTTCTTTGAGTCCGAACAGGCCGCGAAAGACTTCGTGTTTGTTCCCTCAAAAGGCGAATCTCCCACGGAAGCGCCGGCCGCCGAAGGCAACGGCGATGCGGGCGATTCGAATACGGGCGGCGACTCGGAGAGCGGCGACAACAACATGATGCTTATCATCATCATAGCGGCGGCCGCCGTGGTGGTCATAATCATTGTAGTGGTAGTGATTATCAGCGCCGGCAAAAAGAAAAAGAAAGATTAACGGATAACATATACTTTAAGGAGGATAAATCGCAATGAATTTATCGTCAACTTTGAAACTGAACAACGGCGTGGACATACCGCTTCTCGGACTCGGGGTCTTCAGATCCGAAGAAGGCGATGAGACCTACAACGCCGTGAAGTACGCAATCGAAGCGGGATACTGCCACATCGACACCGCCGCGGTGTACGGAAACGAAAAAAGCGTGGGCCGGGCGATAAAGGACAGCGGCATAAAACGCGGGGACATTTTCGTCACAACCAAGCTCTGGAACGAGGATATGCGCCGGGGGCGCCAGTACGAGGCATTTGAGGAGAGCTTGGAAAAACTCGGCTTGGATTATGTCGACTTGTATCTGATTCACTGGCCGGTGAAGGGCGAATACGTCAAATCCTGGAAGGTGCTCGAGCAAATATACAAAGAGGGCAGGGCCAGGGCCGTCGGCGTGAGCAATTTCCACATACACCACCTCGACGATATTTTCGCGGCCTCGGATCTGGTCCCCGCCGTAAATCAGGTGGAATGCCACCCCGAGCTGACACAGGTAGAGCTCGCCCTTTACACCCAAAGCAAAGGGATAGTGTTCGAGCCCTGGAGCCCGCTCGGCGCCGGACAGCTTCTCGGAAACGAAACGCTTGTATCCCTCGCGAAAAAGTACAACAAGACTTCCGCGCAGCTGATTTTGAAATGGGGGCTGCAGAGGGGGTTTATAAACATACCCAAGTCGGTGCACAAAGAGCGGATAATCCAGAACGCGCAGATTTTCGATTTTACCGTGAGCGATGAGGATATGGCCGAAATATTCAAATTAAACTTAAACAAAAGAACAGGGGCGGACCCCGAAAATTTCAGCTTCTGAAATTCCCATAGAACAAAAAACAGGTCAGCGCGGTAAATTTTTACCGCGCTGCCGTAATTTTTTTATGCGCTTTTTTTTTAAGTATGAGTGCCGCTTACGATTCCGCAGGCGAATCTTTCGTCGTTTTCAGTCGGGGAATCCTATCTTCGGCAGGGGCCATATCCTCATAATCACTTTTCCCACGATATACTCCGAGCTCACCGGCCCGATTTCCCGAAGCCGGCTGTCCGCCGAAGTCTCCCTGTGGTCGCCCATCACAAACACGCATCCCACAGGTACCACATAGGGCAAACCTATGTCGCATTCGCCCAAGCTTTTCTCCGTGAGGTACGGTTCGCTCAAAGCCTCGTTGTTCACATACACCATGCCGTCCCCGTCTATATCCACCAAATCCCCCTCTTTGGCTATCACCCGCTTCAGCAGTACCTTGTTGTTGTAATGGAAAGCTATGATGTCGCCCGGCTTTACGCTCACCCATCTCAGCGCTATCACCACATCCCCGTCCGAAACGGTCGGGGCCATGCTGCTCCTGTTCACCAAAAGCACCCCGATCAAAAGATTGGCCACAACGACGGACGCCGCCGCTATCACGATGAGGTTTTTTATCGTGTCGGCCAGCATCTTCTTCATTTTCCGCCCGCTTTCGAGGCGGTCGATTTCTTCTTCGATTTGTCTCAATGTGGGGCGGCGCGCGGCTGCGGGTTTTTCATCTGCCGGTTCGTTATTTTCAGAACGCTTCAAAATCTCCCCCGGTTCATTTTTAACATATAACATAATCCATAAACTATCACTCTCACCGCTCTCATCACTTTTCCCCAGGACGGATCGTTTATTTTCGCGTTACCGCGGCCGGCGTCAGGCGTCGGGTGTGAGTTTGGTGAGTTTATACCTGTCTATCATTTCGTGCAGCGCCGAATGCGATTTGTCGATAAAATCCATATACAGAAACGACACGCTCTGAAGCTCGCCAATCTCTTTCTTTTCGGATTCTTTGAGTTCCGCGCACTTTTGCTCCGCTGCCGTGATTATGGCTCTTGCCCGCTCTTTCGCTTCCTGCTCGATCTTTTCGGCGGCGGCGGCCTTCTCGGCCTCGAACATCTTTATATTCTGCAGGTACAAGTCCGCCGCTTCCTGCGCCGCCTGCATCACCCCCGCCACGGAGAGCGAGGCTTCGGCGAGGGAGCCGGGATTTTCGAGGGGAAACTGGGGCTGATGCCTGGCGGCGGAGGATGCCGCGCTGAGCAGCTCTTCTTTTTCGGCGGTCAGCTTTTCTATCTGTCCGGCCTGTTTGTTCATTGCGGCGGAAAGCTTTTCCATCTCTTTGCGCTGCTCGTCTTTTTCGACGGTCAGCCTGATGATCCTGGCGTTTTGCTTCTCCATTTGCCCGTCCTTTTCGGCGAGCAGCTCTTCGATCTGCCCGCTGTCGCCGCCAACCGAGGCTGCCAATTCTTCGTTTTCGGTTTTCAGCCTCGCCACATCGGCGCTCAGTCGATCGAGCTGTTCGGCTTTTTCCGCAGACAGCCTTTCGAATTCCGAGACCATGATCTTCGTATTTTCATTTGTTTCGGCGGTCAGCCTTTCGAATTCCTCGCGGAGTTTTTTCATCTGCGCGTCCTTTTCGGCGAGCAGTTTCTCAGAGCCGTAAGTCAGATTGTCGATTTGTTCATCCTTTCCGGAGGCCAATTTTTCGACCTCCGCGTTCAGGCGTTCTATCTCGAGCTCCTGCTGGCGCATGATGTTTAACAGCTGCGTTTTGTCCATGAACCTAAGTGATTTGTCCGACATATTATTTTCTTCTCCTTTGCGTTTGTAACTTTACGTTTGTGATATTTTTCACTCTTATGAATGTAATTATAACACTTTTCGGTCACAAGCCGGTCACAAACTCACGGGATTTTGACCTCATTTAACCCTTTTTAAAAATTTTAAAAATTTTTTCGGATTTCTATATGGTGCCGTCCCACGAGTCGACTTTTTCGCGCTTCATTTCCTCTTCGTCAAACCAGCGCGCAGTCACGCACTTCGATTCCGTATAAAAATTCATGCCGTCGGTTCCCAGACAGTGCAGGTCTCCGAAAAACGAGCGTTTATGCCCGCAGAAAGGGAAATATCCCACAGGCACGGGGATTCCCACATTCACTCCCACCATGCCGCCGTGCGTTCTTATTTGAAACTCACGCGCGTAGTACCCGTTCTGCGTGTATATGACGGAACCGTTGGCATATTGGTTTTGATTCATCAGCTCGAGGCCCTGTTCAAAACCGGCGACTCTTTTCACGCACAGCACGGGGCCGAATATCTCGCAGTCCCCCGCTGTCATACCCGGTTTGACATAATCCAGAATCGTGGGCCCCAGATAAAACCCGTTTTCAAAACCTTTGATTTTGCAGTCCCTTCCGTCGAGGGCCAACGCGGCCCCTTCGGCTATGCCTTTATCTATCCAGCCGGTTACCCGGTTTTTGTGTTCTTTTGACACAACCGGCCCCATATCCGTGTCCTTATGATAGGCCGGCCCTATTTTAAGCGCTTTCGCCCTCTTTATCAGCGACGCGACAAGCTCGTCGGCGATACTCTCCTGCACGACGACGACCGGCAGGGCCATGCAGCGCTCTCCCGCGCAGCCGAAAGCGGCGTTTATTATCCCAGCCGCCGCGCGGTCAACCGGCGCGTCTTCGAGCACCAGCGCATGGTTTTTCGCCTCGCAAAGCGCCTGTACCCGCTTGCCCGCGCCCGCCGCCTTCGAATAAACCGAAAGCCCCGCGGCAGTCGACCCGACAAACGAAATTCCCTTCACGTCCGGGTGCGCGATCAAAAATTCATTCTCGTTTTTTGAGCAGGTTATTATATTTATCACCCCGCCGGGCAATCCCGCTTCGGCGTATAAGCGCGCGATTTCCATGCAGGTCTGAGGGGTAGAGCTCGACGCCTTGATCACAATCGTATTGCCCGCCGCTATGCACAAAGGGGTCATCCAGCCCATCGGTATCATCGCGGGGAAATTGAAAGGCACAATCCCGGCGAACACCCCGAGGGGCTCCCTGTATCTGACGGTGTCGATTCCCGCCGATGTGTTGACCAAGGACTGGCCCATCATCAGCGCGGGGGCGTTTATGGCGACTTCCGTCGCCTCTTTGGCTTTTAAGACGTCGCCTTCCGCGTCATTCAGGGCTTTTCCGTTTTCATACGCGACGAGGCGCGTCAATTGCTCCTGGTGCGAAATGAGCAGCTCCCTGAGCTTATACAACACCTGCACGCGCCGCATAACCGGGACAGCCGACCATGAGGGAAAGGCGTTTTTGGCGGATTGTACGGCAAAATCGACTTCGTCCGACGTACAGCAGGGCGCCAGCGCCGTTATCTCCCCGGTGCTCGGGTCGTATATATCCCTGTACTGCCCCGTTTTCGATTCTATCCATTGACCGCCCGCGAAATATTTCAAAATTTTCACTGTTTCGATTTCCTTCATTTAATATGAGAATATAGGTAATATAGACGCTATTTGACGCCGAAAATTTCCTTTACGCCGTTTAACGTGCCGAGGCCCGCTTCGAATATATATCCCGTGTCGCTTCCGCACGCTATCCACGACGCCCCGCGGCGCTTCCAGTCTTCGACATTCTGTTTATTCCAGCCGATCGACGTGCCGAAGGGTTTGCCCGCTTTGTTGCATTTTTCCGCTATTTCGTCGAACAGCTTCATAACTTCCGGATGCCTCAGCTGTCCGAGCAACCCGATTGAACCCGACAAGTCGTTGGGGCCTACGACGATTGTATCCACGCCCTCCACTTTTAAAATCTCGTCGAGATTGATCACGGCTTCGACATGCTCGATCTGCATGATCTTCCAAAAGCTCGAGTCGACTTGCTCAAAATATTCGCCGCCCGGCATCATGCCGTACCTGACCGCCCTTCTGGGCCCGAATCCCCTTGCGCCTTTGGGTGGGTATGTGCACGCGGCCACCGCGTTTCTTGCTTCCTCGGCTGTTTTGATCATGGGGAAAACTATGCCGTCGGGTCCCATTTCGAGCACGGGTTTCGCCAATACATGGTCATTCCACGGTATGCGCACAAACGCCGCGATCCCCGCCGCTTTCGCGGCTATCAAATGCGATTGTATCTGCGATTTGTCCAATGCGGAGTGTTCCCAGTCTATCCACAGAAATTCATTTCCCATAATTCCGAGCATTTCCGTCACGCTGCTGTCCGCCAGATACACATGCGCGCCTATGACGGGTTCGCCTTTCGCGATTTTTTCGTTTAATTTGTCCACCGGCCTGTTGTACATGATATTATCCTCCTTAAAATAAACATATTCACTTTGTGTTTTCGGCATATTCCGGATTCAGCAGCGATTCGGGCGGCCGTTTTTCGGCAAAGGCAATCGCGTTCCTGCATGCCATCAGGCCCGCGGCGAGCTGCCCTTCGATTGAACGCGCCGCCACGTGGGGCAGCAGCGTCACGTTTTCGAGTGTCAGCAGCGGATTGTCGTTTTCTATGGGCTCATTTTCGAATACGTCGAGCCCCGCCCCGGCGATGACGCCATTTGAGAGCGCTTCGTACAGATCTGCTTCGTTTATCACGGGTCCGCGGCTTGTATTGACGATTATCGCGCTTTTTTTCATCGCCTGCATGAATTTCATATCTATCATCCCGCGCGTCTCGTCGGTTAAAGGCGCGTGCAGGCTGATCACGTCCGATTTTTGCTGTATTTCCTCCAAAGAAGCCTGTTTTACCCCGAATTTTTCGGCGGCGGCTTGATTGAAAAAGGGGTCATACGCCAAAATTTCGCACTCAAACGCGGCGAGATATTTGGCGAGGTACTGCGCAATCCCGCCGAACCCTATCAATCCGACCGTTTTTTGCCGGAGTTCGGGCGCGTAACTGCCGCCGCCCCATATGCCTTTGCGCATATTGGCGTCGAGGGCGGTATATTTGTGCATTGCGGCGAGTATCATGCCCAGCGAGCTCTCGGCTACGCAGGCCGACAAAGTGCCGGCGGAGTTGCACACCGCTATTCCGAGGCTCGTCGCCGTCTCCCTGTGAATTTCGTCGGTCCCTATCCCGTGCCTTGACAGCATTTTCAGCTTTTTTTCTGTCCCGGACAGGTATTTCAACGTAGCTTCCGTATATTTTTCGCCCGAGCAAATAATTATGTCATAGCCCGAGAGCTCCTCCCTGATGTCCCACGCGTCGCGGCTTTTGGGAGTGATTGCGTCGGCGGCGTATCCCTTTTGGGCCATGAAGTCCATAACCCCCCCGCGGACTTTTTCGGGAAAATGCATTCCTGTATATGCGATTTTCAATTTGCGTGCCTCCTCCATAATTTTGTTTTACGCTTATTATATCACGGAAATACAAATAATTCAATGTTTTTATTTCCCGAAAAGTAAAATATTTAACGCATATTTTTTATTTTTTGTTGACTTGAATATGCAAACGTGATATAATCTGGATAAGTGAACGCGAATATAATAAAGAGAGGATATTTTATGGCAAAAAGTTATTCGGAAAAATTA
>WQXD01000002.1 GCA_009785015.1 Oscillospiraceae bacterium
ATATTTATTTGCTGATGGAGGGCTGCGACCATGTCGAAGCCGAACCGAGGCTCCCCGGACTGCTCAAAAGCCTCGGGGAAAAATATGAAAACGTGAAGATACATATCGCCTCATTTGAACAGTACATGGAAGCCGTGCGCGCCGCCGGCTTAAAATTGGAGACGCTGAAGGGGCCGCTGTACAACACCGGGCACAAAGGCCTTCACAACGTGGTGCTCAAAAATGTGCTGTCCTCAATGGTCCAAAACAAGCAGGACAACGACAAATGCGAGACGAAACTCTCGCGTTTGGTCGAACCTATGGATGCGGCGCTTGATTTTATAGCGAAAAACGGGGATTTGCCCCAAAACGAAAACGAGATTTCGGGCAGGGAGGATTTTATAGCGCAAGCCTGGACATATCTGTTGAAAAATCACCCGCACGATTCCATATGCGGCTGCTCCATTCCGGACGTCCACGCGGACTGCGAATACAGATTCCGCCAGGCTTCGCAAATATCGGATACGCTGAGCAAAAACATGAAGGAACTTCTGGCAAGCGCGATAAATACCGAGGGCAAAGGCAAAGACGGCGCGCTGATTCTGCATAACCCGCGCCAGACGGCGTATAACGGCGTGGCGCTGATTGAGCTCCCCATGCCGCCGGCAAACCACAACAATTTCGTGTTCTACAACCAAAACGGCGAAGAAGTGCACGCGCAGGTGACCGAGCGCTCAAACCGGCATGAAAGCGTGTATAATTCGAGGCAGCTGATCCGGTTCCCGCTTTACCAAGTGCAAAAAGCCGCGCTGGAGGTGTCGATACCGGCGTGCGGATACGCCGTATTCACTTATGATAATTTGTTGAGCGCCGCCATGGCGCCCGACGATTTCGCGCCCCCGCCGCAGCACGCCCCCCATCACCGGAGCGCGGGCAGCCTGCGCGCGGGCGCGCGCCGTTTCGACACGGGGAAAATCATAGTGGAAGCCGAAACGGACGGAACGCTGACCGTCCGGGAAAAAGCGACCGGAAAGATATATAAGGGGCTGATGGCCTTTGAGGACTGCGGCGATATCGGCGACGGCTGGAATTATGTCAAACCGTTCGCCGACAGGGAAATCGTGTCGGGGGCGGCCCGTTTTTCCGTGGACGCCGACGGTCCGAACGCCGCCGTCATACGGATAGTGACCACGCTCGATATCCCCGCCGATTCCGGGGCCGAAGGGCGGAGTGAAGCCGTTATATCCACCGAAATCACAAATATAATCACGCTCAAGCGGGGTTCGGGCAAAATAGAAATCCGCTCAAGCCTTGAAAACAAAGCGGTTTCTCACCGTCTGCGCGTTTTGTTCCCCACTTTCATCGATACCGAAGCCTACTTCACAAAAACGCCATTTAACATGACGAAATGGGATATAAGTTTCGCCGACTGGGAGAAAAAACAGCGCGAAACCGAGACATTCGTGCGCGCGTCGCAGGGAGTGAACTACATAGGAGACGCCCAAAGCGCGCTCGCGCTTTACGCCCGCGGATTGTATGAAACAGCCGTGTCAGACGACCCCTCGCGCACCCTCGCGCTCACGCTTTTCCGTTCTTTCCCGAATTTGGTGGGCGGGGCGCCGAGCGGCTCGAATCTGGCGCAGGCCAAAATGGAATTTGAATATTGCCTCGATATAGACCATACCCTGACCCCGGCTTCCGCGTGCGTGGAGGGGGAGAGCTATAAGTTGGATATATACGCCGTCGCCTCGCCCAAACACGGCGGAAACCTGCCCCCCGAGCAATCGCTCATACAACTCGATGAAAAAAAAGGAACAGTATCGCTGTCTTCGTTCGCCATCCGCAAAACAGCCGGCAAACCCGGCGAAAAATCCACGGCATACGTTCTGCGGCTCTGCGAGCTGTCGGGCGAAACCGCAGCCGGTAAAGCGATATTTCCATACAAAATAAAGTCGGCGTATTATGTCGATTTGCGCGGCAATTATATCGGCGACGCGGAGATGGAAGAAAATGCGGTAAATTATACAATACGCCCCTACGGCGTATCGAGCATCGCGCTGGAGCTGTGATCTACCGTTTCACCCTCGCGTTGCCCTCGTAAATGCTCCAGACCATGTCCTCGTCGGCGGGAGTCGCGTAATCCTCCAGAACCGTAGTCGCCAAAGCCCCGCTGGCCCAGGCGAACTGCGTAGCCTTTTCGGGCGCCATGTTTTTTGATATACCGTATAAAAGCCCCCCCGCGAAGCCGTCCCCGCCGCCGATCCGGTCGAGTATCTGTATCCGGCGCGGCTCGACTACGGTCCACACATCGCCGAATAATGTCACCGCGCCCCACATGTGCTCCTGCACCGATATGACCTGGCGCAGGGTATTGCCGTAAATTTCGGCGTTTGGGAATTTTTGTTTTGTCACGTTTATCATTTGTTTGAAACTTTCGATCTGCGAAGCGAGTTCTTTGCCCCCCGTACGGGGCCCCGAAATGCCCAGCGCGAGCTGGAAATCCTCTTCGTTTCCTATCAGGATATCGGTCATGCCCGCTATTTCGGTAAAAGCCTCGCGGAGCTCGGTTTCGCGCCCTTTCCAAAACGAGGCCCTGTAATTCAAATCAAAGGAAATGAGCGTTCCGTATTTTTTCGCAGCGCGCGCAGCCTCGACGCAAAAACGGCCGGTTTCGGGGGACAGCGCCCCGAACAAACCCGACAGGTGCAGTATCTGCGCGCCCTCAAAGCCGAATATCCGCTCAAAGTCGAAATCCTCGGGGTTTATCGCCCGGCCCACTTCTCCCGCGCGGTCGTTATGCACCCTGGGCCCGCGCGTCCCGTATCCGCTGTCGGCTATATTGAACTGATGCCGGTATCCCCACGGGCCGCCTTGCGGTATATCCGGGCCCGCGAAGTCTATGTTGCGTTTTCTGAGTTCTGATTTTATGAAATGGGATATGGGGCTGTCCTGCACGAAATTCGTGAGTACCAGCCCTTTTTGGCCCAGCGACGAAGAAATATTGACCACGTTTGATTCGGCGCTTGTGGCCTGCATAAAATAGGTGTTGCTCGTGTGGGTCGGGGCGCCGTTGGGAGGCGTTATCCGCACTCCCATGCTCGTGGGGGCGGCCACCCCGTATTTGCAGTTTTCACGCAGTTTTAAATTCATGTTTCGTTTTTCCTCCCGTTATAACTTTGTCAGAATATAAATTTTTCAATGACCTTCGCCACGCCGTCCTCGTTGTTGGTGGGGGCGATATATCCGCATACGGCTTTTACCTCGTCGGAGGCGTTGGCCATCGCAGCGCCGAGACCCGCGTATTCGAGCATCGAAATATCGTTGTCGCTGTCGCCGATTGCTATCATTTCGCTTTTGCCGACGCCGTATATTTCCCCGATTTTTTGAAGCGCCGCGCCTTTTGAGGATTGGACGCCCACAAACTCCAAAAAAATCGGCCGCGAAGCGTAACAGTTCACTTCGCCTTTGAAAGCCTCCCCCATTTCGTCCCGGTAAATCTTTATTTTGTCGGCTTCGTCTATCCACATCATTTTCGCAATGCCGGATCCGGCGCATTTGACCGGATCTTCCATGATGTCGAATTGGGAACCCGATATGCTCCGGTACTTTTGGCTTTCTTTGCAGTCGCGGCTCACCCAGAGCTTTTCTTTGTTGTTTTCGATCGTCCACATGATCACGAGGGCGTCTCTTTCTAGTCCGGTTTGATAAATCCGGACGGCGTACTTGGGGTCAAGGGAGGAAAAAAACAGCGTTTTATATGACTTACCCATGACCGCCGCCACGCCGTTGAAAATTATGAAGGGCATATCCCTGTCAAACAGCGCGTTTACGCTTTCCGAAGCCATCATGGGCCTGCCTGTGGCGGTGACAAAAATCACCCCGGCGTCTACAGATTTCACAATGGCGGATTTTACGCGGTCCGTCAAAACCGATTCGTCGTTGAGCAGCGTGCCGTCCATATCGGCGGCGATCAGTCTGTATTTCGTTTTACTCAATCAAAAGCCCCTTCCAGCGCCCATAACCCCAAAGCGGGATTTTCGACGAAGTATATCTCTTCGCCGCCGGGCGTCATGTTATATCCCTGTTTTAAATTTTTCGGGTCGTATTTTTTCACCGCTTCGTCAAAATGCATGTAATCGAACCCCGCTCCCTCGATCTCTTTTTCTCCCAGATGGCGCGTCGCATAGGTTATATCAAATCTGCCGTCCGACGAGCCGTGTATGAGGTGCGCGGCGACGGAGAGGTTGTTTTGCAGGTCGGTTTCGGTTTCGCAGAGCTTTAATACGTTTTTTCTGCCTATATATCCGTACTTGCGGATAAGGCGGTCGTTTTCGCCGTCCTCGCCGAACATTTTCAACCCGGGGGCGCATATGACAAGCCGCCCCTTGTCCGCCATGGCCATGCGCGTCCTGTATATCGCTTTGTTGCCGATCCAGGCGGAACCGAATTCGCGCGCGTCGAGCCACGCGACACAGGTTTTTATCGGATGGGATACATATGTTATATTGTGTTTTTGGCTCAGTTTTACAGCTTTTTCAAACCCATCGCGCGATTTTCCGATGTAGAGCCCCAAAACATTTACATCCCCGGAATTTTCGGCAGTCACGGTCAGAACATATTCGAGCGGCAGCCCCGTTAAAAAATTTTGCTGGAAGTAATCGAAAACTTTGCGGACGGGGGAATGGTCCCTTCCCATGACGCGCTCCAAACCATAGAATGCGCCCAGCATATGGGATTTGCCGATAAAACCGCTGCCGCCGCAGCCCACCGCGATATTTTTTGTGTAGTTGGCCATTCCCGCCACTTCGTGGGGAACCACCTGCCCGACGGACAGAATCAAATCGTAAGAAGAATCGAGCAGATGATTTGAAACTTCGGCCTCCATGGGCATATCCATGATACCCTCCGAGACTTCGCGTACGAAAGAAGCGGGAATCTCGCCGATTTTGGTGATTTTGTTTCTCCAGTCGTGCACCAAAAAACGCTCCTCGGGAATTTGGCCGCCGAAGAAAGCGGTTTTTTGCTCTCTTGTCATGGGGGCGTGCGTGCCCAAAGCGGGCATTATATCGGCATGCACGCCCGAATTTTCAAATAATTCGAAATAAATCGAGGTGATGAGCCCCGCCTTGGAGTTAAAGCGCGTTATATCCGGCGGAATAATCAATACTTTTTTTAAATTTTTGTGCCGGATCGATTCGGTCAGGGCTTCCCTTATTTGTTTTTCCGTAAGCCCGGTGTTTTCGTTTTCTGCCGCTGTATATATGTAAATCAGCTCCTTTCTTTAAGTGTGTGTCAGCTGAAAATGATTTTTACGCTGCTGCCCGCGCCGAAGCGCACGATGTTGTAGTATTTGGTCCACGAGCCTTCGTCCGCGCCGAAACTGTGCTGCCCCACCGCGATCTGCTCGCCTGTTTTGTTGTGGTGGGGGCCGAGCAGGTTTCTGAGGCTGCCCGTGAGCTCGAGTCCGATTGTATTATTTTGATTTGGGATCAGGTATTCGCCGATATCGGCTTCAAAAGGTTCCCAGCACAGATTTTTTACATATGTCCCGTTTACATAAACCTTGACGATCGTCGCATCGGGGTGATCCAGGCTCAAAACCGCTTGGTTCGCCCCGCCGAAATAGAATTCGCGTTCCAAATGTACGGTCCCGGCGAAGAAGGGCATGCCGTCTTTTGTCAAATCGTTGATATCGGCCCGGTCTTTCGCTTTTTTTATTTTATACCTGCAGTCCGCGAATACCGAATTCAAATTGCTTTTTGTATATTTTCCCCCTTTTTCCTCCACCGAAAAATCGCCGAGCAGGTATATCGCCTCGAGCTCCGTCTCAAATGTGACCCGGTTGGATTCGGCTTCATGCACCGTGTGGTCGTTTTTTATCCTGTACACGGCTTCCGAGAGATAAAAATATCTTGTCAGCGAAATTTTATTCTCGCCTTTTTTGATATATTTTTCTATGGCGATTTTTTTGAAGCTTTTGTCGTAATGCCAGCTTGACGCGCCGATATCTTTTGTGTCCAACGCGTGTCCGTTGATTTTTACGGCATTTTTCTCGGGTTCCTCAATCAGGAGAAAACAAGTATCGGGAATTTCCTCGGCCTCGAAGCCAAATTCCATCGTCACCTCCCTGTTTGTTTTTTCGCTCAGCAATTTTTTTTGCAGTTTTAAGACAAATATCTCGTCCTCGAAATTCACCCCGTCGAAACTGTATCTGCACATATCCAAAACAAGCGCGTTCGGCGTTGCGGTTTTTATCCGCCATTCGCCGTTTTGCTCTTCGGCTTCGGTGCCCGTGATTTTTTTTGGGATGGTTGATTGTTCGTCTGTTTCAAACAAAAGCAGCGACTCCGTGGGGCGCAGGGTATATCCGGTATTGTCGAAATCTTCAAATTCGCAGCTTTCCAAATTCAGTTTTTTGAAGTTTTTGCCGCTTTCGGCGAGGATATCGACGGTATAGCCGTTTGTGTTGTCGGTGTTGACGATATAGTGGCAGAGCCGGTTTTCATATATTTGGCTCCTCGAATATATTTTTTTGGTTTGCGCGGGCTCTTTATTTATTATGCCCAGCGGGAGCCGGACATATTTTTTCAGCCCTTCGGCCAAACTTTGGACATTGTCGAATCTTATCGCGTATTTTTTGAGCCCGTTTAATCCGTCTGCGAGTTCATGGTCATTTCTGCCGTCGATAAGCTGCGGGAATTCGCCCGCGGCTAATATCGCGCCCCCGCTTTCGGAGAACTGCAGAAGCAGGCTTAAAGTGTTTGAGTCGATGTTGTTCGTGGAGGGGATTATGACGGCGCTGTAAGAGAAATTGCCAACTGTGAATTTTTTTCGTTCGATTTTCGCGTGGCGTTTCAGTATGGCGTCGTCGCCGTAATGGTAATCGCAGTTGAGTCCGAGAAGCCCCGAGGACAGCTCGTTGAAATCTTTTTCGAATTTGGACAAGGAAGCGGCAGAACCGTCGTACAAAGTCCAGGCGCCCGACAGCGGGTGCAGCAGCAGTATATCGATCAGCGGCCGGGATTCGGAGAGCACAAGGCTCAGGCGCGCGAAGTAATCGTTGAACAGCCTGAAATCGCCCCACCAGGGCTGCTGATAAAAGAGCGAAGCGGGGTATTCGCGTTTTCTCGAACCCAGAAGCGAGTACAGGCCGAGGTGCTGCAGCATGTAATTGACCCCCAGAACATAATGCCACTCGCCTATCCATTTCATGTCGTCAAAACCGATGTTCCAGCCCGCGCAGCCGTACATTTCGGACAGCGTTCTTTTTTTGCCGAGCTGCTCGCTCACTGAGGACAGCTGCTTGACGGCCATATCCGAAACGCCCACCCTGCAAAGCCAATCCATTCCGGGCATGTCGAACCATTCGTAAAACTGCATGGTTCCGCCCGAACACTGCATCTGGCCCCAAAAAACCTCTTCCAGGGTGGTGTGCCCTGTGAAGATTATATTGTGCCGCCGGCACCATTCGCCGATTTTTTTGGCGTACGAAATCTCAAAAAGCTCCGACACCAATTTCCAGAAATCGAACCTGACTTTTTCGCAGCCTGCGACGTCATGGAATATGGCGTGCAGGTTTTTTGTCAGATCATATCCGCAGCGTTTTGAAAATTCGCCGGGGATCGTATTCGACCAGGGCACCGCATAGCGGGCGAGCTGGGGCTCGTCGGAAAAAATCCCGTATAATTCGCCGGGAAATTCGCCGTAATAGCTCTCATAGCCCGCTTGTATAAACGCCTCGACGGTTTCGGGGTTCATGTTGTCCACATAATGCCTGTCGGATTTATAGCTCACTTTTACTTTTTTGTCGCCGAGCGCATAGACGCCCAAAAGATTTTCGGAAGGGTCTGCGCCGTTTTCGTCAAAGGGCTCGCATACGAGCCATTTCACGTGATGATCTTCGCCCAGAGCGGTGACTTTGCCGCCGCCGAATCCGCTCGGCCAGCCGTCCTCGTCGTCCATGATGGTGCTCATGCCGTATTTTTTGCCCGTGTCGATTATGGCCCTGACCGAATCCAGCCACTTTTCTCCCATATACGGCACAAGGCGCCCGCCCCTCGAATGCGCCACATATCCGCCGAGCCCCGCCTTGTGCATTTCTTCTACCTGCCAGGCCGATTCTTCGGGCGATATGTCGGAAAGCCAACCCCAGTAGTTTGCGGGGCAAAATTCAACCGGGGGATTTTTGAGTTTTTTCGTATCTATGATTACCCACTCCTTTTTATTTAAATTATTTTATTTTTTCATTCATTATTATTTTACAAGATGTACTATCAACGTTTAATTTTTTCATGGTATAATCAGGTACAGTTGTTTTAAATTGGGATTGCATAGCGGGGGGTTTTTGGGTTATGGGGGAAATTTTTTCGGTGAACGGAAAAGCCGTGGGCAAACTGTATATAAACCAGATAGCCATGTCCGTATTCGGGATAATGGTGATACTGGCTACGGCGCAAAACGATTTGCTCGTTTTGTTTGCTTCTTTTCTGGCTGTGGGGCTGTATCTTTTCATAATCTACTCGATGATGTGGGAGCAGGGGGCAAAAGCGGCGGCCAAAACCCTGAGAGCCGAGGACGCGGGGGTGCGAAAGATAAAAACCCCGTTTCTGATCGTTTTGTTCGGCAGCCTGTTCAATATTTTCTGCTACGCGCTGTATGCCGTTATGAAAATATATGTCACGGTAAACGATATAACCGAGGGCGGCGCCGCCTTTTTCGGCAATGTCGTCTGGCAGGCGATGAGAATGCTGAATGCCATATATATGGGCTTTGAGGCCCTCATATTCCCCAATCCCAACCTCGAACTGATCGCAAACGGGGAGACGACCGTCTCCAACATCATGTTCACGCCGCCGTACTTTTTTTTCATCACGCTGATCCCGCTGTTTGCAACCGGGATTTGCGCCTATTATCTGGGCGCCTCGGAGATCAGCATATTAAAAAAGCTGGGCTTTAAGACAAAACACAGAAACGTATCCAACATCCACATCGATTACGACAGATACGAGAAATAGGGCCCTGTAGTAAATTATACCATCGCCGCTGTCAAATGTCAATGATTATATCGAAAATATCTTTAAAAGAAAGGGTGATTTTAAAATGCCACAAGTATGTCCGAACTGCAAAACGGAAGTCGCGGAAGGCAAAAAATTTTGCCACAATTGCGGGTCAAAAGTCGAAGCGGCGCCCCAGCCGCAGTTTGAAATCCCGCCTGTACTGCCTCCCCAGCCGCAATTTCTTGAATCTCCGCCTCCTCCATTTCAGCCGCCTTTGCAGCAGCCTCCTCCGCTTCAGCCCCAATACGCGCCCGCCCCGCGGTATAATATGCAGGCGGAGTTTGAGAAACCGCCGAAAAACAGCCCGTATGCCCCCATGGGCATGCTCGGTTATCTGGGCTGGCTTGCTTTGATGTGCATTCCGGTCATCGGCTGGATCATGGCTGCCGTTTTGTCGTTTGCCGGAAACAAAACCAACCGCAAAAACCTGGCGCGGGCCACGCTCATTCTCATAATCTTAGGCATGGCGCTCGCGGCCGCGGGGGTTATACTCTATCTGGAGTTTATAAAAAACCTGCTGGAGCTCATAAAAGATAATTTTGAATTCAAATTCGGATTCTAAAAAAACATCTCAATAAAAATATTTACAGGGGGAAAAAACAATGACGCGCGAAGAATTGAAAATCGGCATCGAACGCTCGGCGCAGAGGATAAGCGAGCAAATGTCGCTTCTCCAGAATGTTTACGCCGAACTCGGCAGGGAATTGTATCCGGCGCTCGCGGAGGGTGAACACGCGCAGCTCGCCGAAAGAATCAGGATCGCGGAGGCAGGCCTTCTGGCCTTGAACAGCGAGCAGTCCGCCATGGAAAACGAATACAGGCGCTTAACCGAGACGGCCACTTGTTTTTACTGCAAGACATTAAACGCCGACGACGCGGTGTTCTGCGAGGAATGCGGCAAAAGGCTCGGCGAGAAACCGCGGGAATACTGCGAGGCCTGCGGCACGATGAACAACCCCGGACAAAAATTCTGCGGCGAGTGCGGGGCGAAACTGAAAGACCAGGCGTGACATGGCCAAAAAAAACCAGACGGTATATACCTGTTCCAATTGCGGCGAACAGACCGCGAAATGGTACGGGCGCTGCCCTTCTTGCAATCAGTGGAACACCATGCAGGAAGAGGACTACTCGCCCCCTTCCGCCCCCGAAAAAGAAAAGGACAAAAAAGTAAACGCCGCGGAACGCTATCAAAACAAATCGGCGGCCAAAGTCCCCGTCATGAAGCTGAGCGAGATAAATATAAGCGACGAGATAAGGTTCAAAACGGGCTTGAAAGAATTTGACAGGGTGCTGGGCGGGGGAATAGTGAAGGGGTCGGTTTCGCTTTTGTCGGGCGAGCCCGGAATCGGCAAATCCACCCTGCTTTTACAGATATGCGACAAATTTTCCGCCGGTTTCAAGATCATGTACGTTTCAGGCGAGGAATCGCAGAACCAGATAAAACTGCGGGCTGAGCGCTTGGGCGTGAACTCCGGCAACCTGTATGTCTACACGGAGACGAATATAGAAAAGATACACGCCGCCCTCGACGAAACTCACCCGGATCTGCTGATTATAGATTCCATACAGACGATGTACGACAACAACTCGTCGAGTTCCCCGGGTTCGGTCACGCAGGTGCGCGAGTGCGCGCTGTCTTTTATGCAGAGGGCCAAAACCGAAGAAATGTCGGTGGTCATCGTGGGCCATGTGAACAAGGAGGGCGGCATAGCCGGACCCAAGGTATTAGAGCACATGGTCGACGCGGTGCTCTATTTCGAAGGCGAGCGCCAGCAGTCCTACCGGATAATACGCGCCATAAAAAACCGCTACGGCTCGACAAATGAAATAGGCGTGTTCACAATGACGCAGGACGGGCTCTCGGAAGTGGAAAATCCCTCGGAAATGCTGCTCTCGGGCCGGCTTTTGGACGTCCCGGGAAACTGCGCGGTGAGCGTGATAGAGGGCACAAGGCCCCTAATCGCGGAGATACAGGCGCTTGTGACAAACACCGCTTTCCCTTCCCCCAGGAGGATGGCGAACGGGGTGGATTACAACAGGCTGTGCATGCTTATCGCCGTGCTCGAAAAGAGGCTCAGGCTGAAATTGTCTTTGCAGGACGCCTATGTCAACGTGGTCGGGGGCCTCAAGATAGAGGAGCCTTCATGCGATTTGGCCGTGGTGCTCGCGATAATCTCGAGCTATAAGGAAATACCGGTGAACAACGATATAGTTGCGATGGGCGAAGTGGGGCTCTCGGGGGAGCTGCGGCAGATCGGCAACATAGACACAAGGGTATCCGAGGCGGCGAGGCTCGGGTTCAAAAAGATCGTCCTGCCGCACAAAAACGTGGTAAGCATAAAAAACATAAAAGACTCGGCCGCAGTTGAAATAATCCACGTCAAGAGCATTTTTGACGCGCTCGACCTTATCGTCTGACTATTATTTTTTGGGTAGAAAAAATTGTATGATTTCAAAAAAACTTTTGCTTTTCGGGTTGATTCTCGCCGTTTTGTTTATAATCGCGTGCTTTGGCGGAGGCGGCGAAAACGAAAAAGAGGACGAAAATAAAAGCGCCGCCGTAACCGCAACCGAATTGCCCCGGCGGCCCGAAAAAACGGAGGATCTGGGCGAGATATACGACGCAGAAAACAATCTGAGCTTCGACATATATCACCCCACAGTACCAAAATACGAAAAAAGCCCGCTTGTAATCGCTTTTCACGGGGGCGGCTGGGTTTCGGGCGACAAATCGCAGATCATGTATATTTTCGCCCCGATCATCGAAAATCTGCGCGAAAACGGCTGCGCGGTGGCGACGGTCCAATACAGATACGCGCACCAGAGCCCCTTTCCCGCGCAGCTCAGAGACACCGCGAACGCGGTGCAGTATATATGCGACAACGCGGAAAAATACGATATCGACACAGATTCAATCGGCCTTTTGGGATATTCGGCGGGGGCGCAGCTCGCCATGCTGGCGAGCTATGTGCCGGCCGGGGCGGGTTTGCCCCTGTATGACCGGGAATATTTTTTTGATATAAAGTACTGCGTTTCGTTTGCCGGCCCCTCGAAATTATACGGCGGGGAACTGGAGGATTATCCGGGCGGCATCAGGTATCTGTTGGAATGGCTGTTCGGCGGGCAATACGATGAAAAGGAAGCGGAATACATTTCGGGAAGCCCGTATTATTATATAAACGCCGGAACGAAAAAAATACCGCTGCTTTTAGCGCACGACGAGAAAGACGACACAGTGCCCTTTTCTCAGTCCCGGGCCATGTACGAAAAGGCGCTGGAAGCCGAAATCCCGTGCGAGCTGCTGGTATTGGAGGGCTTTTATCATCAGATCGAATTCAACCGGTTTTCCATGGCTGCGCCCTCGGGCGAAAAGGCCGCGGCGGCCATACTGGATTTTATATATAAATATTCGGGAAAATAAAAAAACATATTGCAAATCTCAAAATAAAGTGATATAATTGAATCTTACAGGGTGAAAATAAAAAATCACAAAAAATTACGAAAAATTACGAAGGAGAAAAAACGATGAAAAAAATTTTTATCATACCCCTTGCGCTGTGTTTATGCGCCATACTCTGCATAAACGCTTTGGCCGCTTCCACATATGTGATCACCGACAAAAAAACGCTTCAAAATTTTGAGACGGGGGATCCCGTCGAAGAAAATTTCGGCGGCAACACCGGCTGGGGCGGGCACTGGATAGAAACGGAGCTCTCCTCCACGGCGGGGCTTGAGGGAAGCGTGGCGCTGAAGATGGATTTCGGCGTATCGGACGAGGGCACCATCGGCGGAATCCACGCCGACAACATCGGCACCAACGATGAGTTAAACGACTGGACGCCCGGCAAAGCTCTGTTGTACCGGATCAAAAATCTGTCATCTTCGTCTTTTAATATATCCTCCACCATCGACGTGAACGATGAAAACGGCGCCGGCAGGGCGCGTATGTGGCCCGAAAATGCCCAGATACTGCTCGATTTGTCATATAACCCGGTGGAATCCGTGCCCGCGGACGCGCTTGCGAGGGACGGCGAAACATGGGCGGGCAGAATGGTCTATGTGGTGGTTCCGGCGAACTTCGACGGATATATTTTGTGCGATTTGTCGAAATACGTGGACGACGTGGAGCAGATGTTTGAAGCGATTCCGCCCGAATCGACAGTGGGGCCCAATTGGAGGGCGGAAGTCAAACACCTTGTGATCCTGACGCAGGATTGTATGGGCCAGTCTATTATAGTCGACGATTTCAGGCTTGTGGACTATGAATTGGTCGAAATCATAGAGGAAGTCCCCGAACCGGAGCCTGAACCCGAACCGGCGCCCGCGCCGGAGCCCGAACCCGCCCCCGCACCCGATACTCCCGCGCCTGCGGCGCCGTCGACCGGCGATTTTGCCGCGGTGTTGTTTTTTGGCATGATGATTGCTGCGGGAGCGTACGCGTTCAAAAAAAAGATGGGGCAGAA
This sequence comes from Oscillospiraceae bacterium, assembly GCA_009785015.1. Next base: position 13,499 of record WQXD01000002.1, read on the forward strand.
TTAGAATAGTAAATTTACGGAGGATATAATTATTATGGTGGTGGCGGGAGATTTCAGAAACGGCGTCACGTTTGACATGGATGGTTCTGTGTATCAGATAATCGAGTTTCAGCATGTAAAACCCGGAAAAGGGTCGGCGTTTGTGAGAACCAAAATCAGAAACGTGATCACGGGTTCGGTGACGGAGAGGACATTCAACCCTTCCGATAAATTCCCCGAAGCGTTTGTGGAGAGAAAAGACATGCAGTTTATGTACAACGACGGGGAATTGTATTACTTCATGGATATGGAGTCATACGAGCAGGTTCCCTTGGACAAAAATAAAATTCCGGAAAATTTCCAGTTTGTCAAAGAGAACGAAATAGTCAAAGTGATATCGTACAAAGGCGATGTGTTCGGGGTGGATCCCCCCACGTTTGTCGAGCTTACGGTGACCCATTCCGAGCCTGCGGTAAAAGGCGATACGGTGACCAACTCAATGAAACCCGCAACCCTGGAAACCGGAGTGACTATAAAAGTCCCGATGTTTATCAGCGAAGGCGACATTTTGAAAATAGACACCAGATCGGGTGAATATCTCGAGAGGGTCAAACAGTCGTGAATATAAGCGAAAAAGTGGCGTACCTGAAAGGCCTCGCAGAGGGGCTTGACATCGGGACGGATCCGAAAAACGGAAAAATAATAACCGGCGTCCTCGACGTATTGGAGGAAATGGCCCGCGCGATCCGGGATATGTCCGAAAAAGGCGAAAAATTCACGGAGAAGCCGGCAGCGGAGCCGAAAGCGGTATACAAAGAAAAAGAAGAAGCCGACAGCGAATACCTGGACGGGGTTTTTGAAATGATGTGCCCGCACTGTCAAAAACAGATTTTTATCCAGACGGACGATATACTCGAAAGCGACGACATGTCCATAGAATGCCCCGAATGCGGCTGCGAAATCGATATTATAGACGAAGCGGGAGAAGAAAACGGCGATTCCTGCGAAAGGTGCCCGGGCTGCGCCGGCCGCTTTGGAAACGACGACGACGAAAATCCGGCGTTTTGAGTTATTGCGGCTTGCATATTTTGCACGGCTCGTATTTCGACTGTTCCGCCTCTTCCCTTGTGAGGTATTGTTTTATGCTTTTGACCATGTAGCAGCCCGGAAGATGGTATTTTTTGCCCGATTGGGTGACCACGAATAAAACTTCCTCTTCTTTTTCTTCTTTTTCGGCGCTCTCTTTTGCAAATTCAGCGATTTCCGTGGCTTCCGGAGCTTTGGCAGCCGCTGCGGTTTCCGGAGCCGCGGTTTCGTTTTCTGCTTTTTGGGCGTCGGCGGGAGAAATTGTCCCCGTTATGACTTCTGGAGCGGATTTTGCCTGACTGTAGGCGGCTTCGTTTAAAATGTCCTCATAGTTGTCGTCGGCGCCGGCGCTGTTTTGCGCGCAGCCGCAGACGGCAAAAAACATAAACGCGGCGATAGTCAAAATGCCGGCGGCCAAAACCGGAATTCTTTTGTTGTACAACATTATAGCACACCCCCTATTTGTGATTATAGAATATATCCGCGAAAAAGTCAAGTTGTTTTAAGTAAATTTAAATATTTTGTCAATTATCGAAATTAAAAACCGGGAGGGAAATGATGGATAAACGGGAAGATGATATCTTGGACGATATATTGGACGAAGAATCAGATGAAAATTTGGATGAAGATTCAGACGAAATGAAACTGCCCGAAACTTTGATGGGGGAGAGCGCAGACGAAAACACAGAAATCGAAGACGAACATACAGATCAAAAAATAGAAGAGGCGCTTTCCAAATTTTTGGACGACGACAAAGACGACAAAAAAGAGCCGGACAAAAATTCAAAAAAATCCGGCAAAGAATTGGACAGGGAAGAAATAGAGCGTGAAATCCGCGCGAAAATAGCCAAAGAAAAAAAGGAAAAACTGAAACAAGTCCAAAAAATCGCCGTCATATGCGCCGCCGTCATAGTGGTGGCAGCGGCGGGCCTGTTCGCCTTTTTTCAATTTGCCAAAGCCGGGAACAGCTATATCGTGAAATTCGACAACAAAAATATAAGCGTGGAGGAGTTTAAATTCTTCATGCTGCTAAACGCGCTCAACCAGACCGCTTCCGACAAACAATCGGCGTATAACGGCCTTATGGATTTTTTGGTGATGAACAAAGCGGCGAAAGATAAAAACGTGGAGTTGACCGAAGAAGACAAGGAATATATAAAATCCAACGCCGAATATATCAAAAATTATTTGGAATCCAACAACATCGCGCTGCCCAAGATATCCGACGAACGCCTTGAGGAAATAGTCGGCGTGAGCGTGAGCGGGGTGGTACCCTACAAGCTCCTCGACATTGTGGCCCAAGAAGCCGGATATACGGTGGATGAGGGCAAAATTACCGAAGAATTCAACGCTTACCAGTCGGAGGACAAACTGTTGAAATATATCATAACCGAAACCCCGGAAGCCGGCGAGGTCGCCCGGGAAGCTCTGATTTCGGGGGTTTCGGCGGATGAAGCGGTGATGAGCTACTCCACATATTACCTCATGTACGGAATTGAAACGCTGAATGCCAGCGCGCTGGGGTTCGACGCTGAAAATTACGATAAAATAATGGCTTTGGCGCCTTTGGAATTTTCCGAAGTGATAGATCTGGGCGGCATATACGGGGTGTTTATCGCGGTGACATACGAGGAAACCCGGGACGCCTTCAGAAACGACTACACATACAAGCAAAAAAATCAATTGTTTCTCAGGGAATACGAGTTTTGGAAAAGCGAAGCCAAAGAACAAAGAAACGAAAAAGTGTTTGAAAATTTTGACGAAGAAGAATTTTTCAACACCGTTTTCGGCGGATAAAAATCAAATTCAAAGCAATTCGCAGACTTTTTTCGCCTGGGCTTCATTTCCGAAATTCGCGGCGTCAAGCTCCATTGTAAAACGCTCCCTCTGCATGGGGTCATCTATCAGGATTTTTATATTTTCATAAAGGCTGGCGGGATTTGTATCGGCGACAAAGCCGTATTTCCCGTCGGCCAGCTGTTCCCTCGCGGAAAGATAATTTGCCGCCACGATGGGGCAGCGCATTATTTTGGCCTCCTCGACCGCCACCGGTTTTCCTTCGAAACGCGAAGGCTGCACATATATATCGCAGTCGCGCATATACGGGTAGGCGTTTTGGGTCGCGCCCAAAAAAATCAGCATTTCGCCCACGCCGTATTTCAAGGCCGAATTTATGATTTTGTCTTTTTCGGACTGCTCTCCTTCGCCGATCACATACCAGCGCAGCTCATATTTGTCTTCCTTTAATTTCCGGAGAATTTCGGGGATCATGTCGATCCCTTTCTGCTCCGTGATTCTGCCCACGGTCAAAATCCTGATTCCGGAAAAATGATTCGCATCGGGGAAACTGCCGGCCTCAAGTGAGCGCCGGCGTATAAAACCCACATTTTGTATATTTTCGACAATCGCGCACTTGCCGCCGATTTCCGGAAATTTTTGTTTGAGGGCGCTCTCGGCGGCAGCTGAGACGTTTACGATGCGGTCGCACGATTTAAAATAGGCGGCGTATGTCTCGTCGTCGCATTTATCGGCTCTGTACTCGAAATGCACCCAGGCGATTTTCTTTTTGGCGTTTGGAACTTTGTCTATCATATAAAACATGGTGCGCTCGCCCCAGTAAGCCAAAGCGGCGTCGTAGTGTTCGGTGACCGGCGGGATTTTTTGCATCATTTTGCAAAAAAGCTTTGTCGCCGTTTTGACTTTTTGTTTCGGGAAAAGAATGAACCGGAAAAAATACGGCAGTATGGAAAAAAGGGAAAAAGGATTTTTTTTGACGAATGTGTCAAAAAGATTGGAAAACGCGTTTTTGCTGCTTAGCAAAAACAAATCGCCGTATTCGGGCATGAATTTTACGTTTACCTGACTTGGTATAAGATCCATGAACAAACCTTCGTTTTTGGCGAGCAGCAGATCCACTTCGTAACTTTCAAAATCCAGACAATTGACAAGCGACAGAAAAGATTGCTCAGTTCCCGCGCAGTTCATAATTATTCCGATAAACAAGAGCCTTTTTTTTTGCATATTATTTCATTATCCCCCTTGAAAACTTTTTTGGTTTATGCTATATTATATAATACAGCATAATTTTTGGAGTTTTGTGAATACAATGTTAAACAAACAAAAAATCGCGGTCATAGTACCGGACGGCATGGCCGATTCGGAAATTGCCGCACTCGGCGGCAGGACCCCCATGGAAGCCGCGAAAAAGCCCTGCATGGATTTGCTGGCGCGGGGGGGAATTTGCGGAATGGCTTCCTTCATACCCGAAAAAATGATTTCCGACGCGAGCGCGACGGCAAATCTCGCGATACTGGGGTACAACCCCAAAATATACTCAAAAGGCAGATCCCCCCTGGAAGCGGCGAGCCTCGGGCTTATTATGAGGGGCCGCGACACGGCTTTCCGTTGCAACCTTGCGACCTTGAGCGAAGAGGAACAAATATACGGTGATAAAATAATAATCGACCACGGCGCGGATGAAATATCCACCGAAGAAGCGGATATTCTGATAAAAGATCTGGACAGGGAGCTCGGCAGTGACAAAGTGCGCTTTTTTACGGGCAAGAGCTACCGCCACATCGTGCTCTGGGAGGATTATCCGGGCGCCTGCGATTTTACGGGGCCCCACGATATTCTGACCAAACGCGCGGGCGGTTATCTGCCCTTCGGCCCGGGGGATATCTGCGTCCGCTTGATGGAAAAAAGCTATGATCTGCTCAATTGTCACCCCGTAAATTCAAAACGCCGAGCCGAAAAAAAAAGGCCCGCGAATTCGATATGGCTGTGGAGCCCGGGCACAAAACCCGAAATTCCGGCTTTTGAAATGAAATACGGGCAGAAAGGCTCGGTTGTGGCGTTTGTGGACCTTATAAAAGGCCTTGGCATATATGCGGGCATGAATGTGGCGGAAGTGGAAGGCGCCACGGGAAATTTTTACACAAACTATCAAAACAAGGCGGCTGCCGCAATCGGCGAATTTGAAAAAGGCGCGGACTTTGTGTTTGTCCACATCGAAGCCCCCGACGAGTGCGCGCACCGGAAAGAGATTGAAAACAAGGTGAAATCGATAGAAAACATCGACGAAATGATAGCGGCGCCGCTTTATGATTATCTGAATTCGAGTTTCAAGGATTTCAAAATGCTCATTTTGCCCGACCATCCCACATATTTATCCACGGGGGCGCACTCATATGACCCCGTGCCTTTCCTGGCGTACAAAAAAGGCTCGGAGAAAAAATCGAAAATAACCAATTTCAACGAAAAAAGCGTTTCAAAAAATTCCGATATATTCATGCAAAACGGATATGAACTGCTGGATTTCGTATTTGCGCAGTGATGAGAGTGAAAAACGCCGTAAAAAAAGGCTTGGATTCATTCCGGTTGAAAATGATCGCTTTGGCAATCATGACAATCGACCACCTCGCCGCTTACAAAATCATAACGCTTTCAAAGGATATAAACGCGGTCATGCGTATGGCGGGACGGGTCGCGGCGCCGTTGTTTTTGTTTTTGCTCGCGGAAGGCCTGCGCCATACAAAAAGCAAAATCAAATATACGGCAAGGCTGTACATATGCGGCGCGGTATTGCAGGCGGTCAACGAAATCGCGGCGATAATTCTTCTGCGGCAGGGGATAGGCCTTCACATCGGAAATATTTTTCAGACATTTTTTTTCACGGCGCTCTATGTGACCTGCCTTGACATGATAATGCAAAAAAAGAAAAATATAGTCAAATCCCTCGTATTGATGGCGGTGCCGCTTCTTTTGATATTCGCCCACATATATCTTCCGAAATTTTCGGTATTTTTGAATATATTCATGCCTTCGCCTTTTTTGGTGGAATATTCGTTTTTGTTTGTTTTACTCGGGGTGATTTGGTACGCGGCAAACGATAAAAAAATCGCCTGCGCGATACTGGCGGGCTTGTCCGTGGTGAGCGCGCTCGTAGATCACCGTTTTTTTGCCGGTTCATACGGATTCACTTTCGCGCATTTGTTTTATCCCACGCAGTGGCTCATGATATTTGCCGCGCCCTTTATTTTATTATACAACGGCGGGAAGGGGAAAATAAGGCTGAAATATCTGTTTTACGCGTATTATCCGGCGCACCAGTATCTGTTTTTTATCATTTCCGTATTTTTATTGAAAAGATGAACTTTTGATATCGTGATTTTACAATTAAAATAGCAAAAATTAAAATCTGAGTGGAATATTACAAAAATTTGCTAAAAAATCATTAAATATTCCATCTGTATGTGGTAAAATATATAATACAGGGGGAGCAGCTATGGAATCCGGATATAACGAAGCGATCAGCCTTGCGAAAAACAAATTAAGCGAATTGAATCCCGAAAAAGTCTGCAAATTGTGCGGCGCGAAATTCGACGGCGAAAAATACGCGGTAAAATGGATGGCGAATGAATACATACTGCCCTTATCCCAGCCAAACTATTCAAAGGCGCACGAGATCATCTTTTTGCATTACCTCACTTCCGAAGGGACAAAACGCCCCGAAGGGAAGCTCATATCATACCGGGAAGTTCCGACAGCCGCGTTTTACGCGCCGAAATTTATACAGAGGGCCGTCATGCCCATGGTCAGGTGCTTCGGGGCTAAACCTTGGGAATTGGTAAAAACGGGAGAATCTCTGGGCGGGGCCAGAGTTTCGGAAGTGAGCGAGTCCGCCCATTCGGTAAAAATGGATTTGCTGCCTTTTCTGCCCGTCACGTACATGATGTGGGAAGATTACGGGGAAGAAGGGGAACCGCGCGGCAATATTCTGTTCGACAAAACCGCTCCGGGCTGGCTTTGTGCGGAGGATCTGGCGGTTGCGGCCTCGCTTGGCGCATATGAACTCATCGGCGAATACAAAAAACAGGTAAAAAATAAAATTATATAATATTTTTTAAGGAGAGTATATTTATGTCAAGAAAAAAAATCGCGGAAACAGTCAAAACAGGCAAAATTTTGGTGTCGGACGGCGCATGGGGCACATTTTTGCAAAAAAAAGGTTTAAAAGCGGGCGAATGCCCCGAACTCTGGTGCCTTGATCACGCAGACGACGTAAAAGAAATCGCCGAAGGCTACATCGGCGCGGGGGCGGACATGGTCGAATCCGACAGTTTCGGGGGCACTTGCTATAAATTGGAGCATTACGGCCTGGCCGACAGGGTTTCCGAAATAAACGAAGCCGCAGCTAAGATTTCGCGCGAGGCGGCGGGCGAGGACAAATGGGTCATAGCCTCAATCGGCCCCACGGGCAAAATGGTCGTCGGCGACGACGAAAGAGAGGATTACGAAGGCGACGAGCTGTATGCCGCGGAGAGCGACATATACGCCGCATTCAAAGAGCAGGCGGCCGCGCTCGAAAAAGGCGGGGCGGATGCGGCCTGCGTGGAAACCATGAGCGATATAAAGGAATCCATACTGGCGATAAAAGCGGTGAAAGAAAACACAGGCCTTGAAGTGATATGCACGTTCACATTCGAAAAAACCGTTCAGGGCACATACAAGACCATGATGGGCGTATCCCCCGAAGCGGCGATAAAAGCGGCGGTCGCGGCGGGTGCGGATATCGCCGGGGCAAACTGCGGAAACGGAATTGAGCGCATGATCGAAATCGTCGCCGAGATGAGAAAAATAGACAAAGACATACCGATACTCGTGCACGCCAACGCGGGGCTGCCGCAAAATGTCGGCGGAGTCGACGTTTTCCCCGAAGGCCCGGAGGATATGGCCAAAATGGTTCCGGAACTGATCAAAGCGGGCGCGAATATAATCGGAGGCTGCTGCGGGACGACCCCGGCGCATATCGCCGCCATCAAAAAAGCGATTTAACTCAAAATTATCGAAATAATTAACTATTGACGAAAGGATATCCTTAGTATTATGAAAACGAATTTGTTATCGACTGCCATAGGCAGTATGCCCTTTGACAACGCGGATTACGCGATAAAAGTCTCGCTCGACTGCCTTGACGCGCCGATCTGGCCCCAGCTTTCGGCTTACGGGCTTTTGGAGCAGATGGAAATCCAGTACAGCGAAAACGTCCCCTGCGCGGTTATAGACAAGGAAAAAGGGCGCATGTATTTCAAAACCGACGAAGACTATTCGGAGGCTTTCGGCGAGTTTTACGAAAAATATATGGCGGCCGAAGAAGACGGCAATTTTGATTTCATGGCGATAAGCGAAGATTATTCAAAAGGGCTCTACGCGCTGTTTGACAAGCTGCAGAAAGAAGGCAAAAAACTGCCCTGGCTCAAAGTGCAAACCACCGGCCCGTGCAGCTTCGCCCTGACCATAACCGACGAAAACAAAAGGGCGATATACTACAATGAGGAATTCAGGGACGTCATCGTAAAGGCGATAGGTATGAAATGCCGCTGGCAGATCCAAAAATTCAAACCATTCGCCGAAAATATAATATGTTTCATCGACGAGCCCATTTTATCCGCGTTCGGGAGTTCCACATACGTTTCGGTGAGCCGCGAGGACGTCGTCTCGATACTTTCGGAAGTGATCGAAGCGGTGCGCGCCGAAGGCGGGCTGTCGGGCATACACTGCTGCGGCAACACGGAGTGGAGCATTTTAATCGATGCGGGCGTCGACATGGTCAACTTTGACGCGTTTGAATTCGGGCATACAATCGCCATATATCCCGAACAGGTGAAAAAGCACCTCGAAGCGGGCAAATATCTCGCCTGGGGCGTGGTCCCCACTTCGGTGAAAATAAGGGAACAGACGGCGGAGAGCTTGGAGCTGAAATTGGAAGAGGGAATGGACAACCTGGCGGCAACGGGGATAAGCAAAGAACTGATCGTATCGCAGGCGATAATCACGCCTTCGTGCGGGACCGGTTCCCTTGAAGCGGAAGACGCCGAAAAAGTGTTCAAACTGACGAAAGAACTGGCGCAAAGGATGAAAGAGAAGTACGGGGTGTGAGCTTGCAATGAAAATCGCAGTTTCGGGTAAAGGCGGAGTGGGAAAATCCACAATCGCCGCCGCAATCGCCCTGACGCTGGCAAAACGCGGACAAAAAATACTTGCACTCGACTTAGACCCCGACGCAAACTTCGCCAACGCTTTGGGCATTCCCAAAAACGCCGGGATACGCCCGATAAGTTCCGAGATAAAATTGATCGAGGAGCGGACCGGTGTGCAAATCAACGAATACGGAAAAATTTTCAAATTGAACCCCGAAGTTTCGGATATCGCCGAAAAATTCGCAGTGACTCAAAACGGCGTGAGCCTTGTGGTGCTCGGCGGGACAAATAAAGGGGGCGGGGGCTGCGCCTGCCCCGAAAACACTTTTATCAAAAGTTTGGTGACGGATCTGGTGCTGTACAAAAACGAGACGCTAATCATGGATATGGAAGCGGGCATCGAGCATCTCGGGCGCGGCACGGCTGCCGGCGTGGACATCATGGTCATAGTCGTGGAACCGGGACAGCGCTCAATCGACTGCGCCGTGAGCGTCATGCAGATGGGCGCCGAAATCGGGCTGAAAAGATTTATCGTCGTTGGCAATAAAATAACATCGGGGGAAGACGAAGAATATATAAGAAAATCCATGCCGGACCAAAACATACCGGTGTTTATGCCCTATGCCCGAAATATCCGGGAAGCGGACAGGGACGGGGTTTCGATTTTGGACGCCTTGGATCAAAACCAAATCAAAATAATAGAAAATTTAATTACGGAGCTGAAAAAATGAGCTATATTATAGCCGTCACGGGAAAGGGCGGAGTGGGGAAGACCACGTTTTCCGGCCTTTTGATAAAGAATCTCATAAAAGCGGGCAAAACGCCGGTGCTCGCAATCGACGCCGACCCGAACAGCTGCTTGGACGCCGCTTTGGGGCAAAAGGTCGAAAACACAATCGGCCGGGCGCGTGAAGACGTGAAAGAAGAGGGAACCTCCCCGAATATTTCCACAAAGGAACTTTTGCAGATAAAATTGAATGAAAGCCTGATCGAGGCAAACGGTTTCGACCTTGTCGCAATGGGCAGGCCCGAAGGGGCGGGTTGCTACTGTTATGCCAACAATGTGCTGAAATCGGTTATAGGCGAACTGGCGGGGCAGTATCCGTATGTCGTGCTCGACAACGAAGCAGGGCTTGAAAACCTCTCGCGGCGCATCGTGCAGAAAGTCGACATGATGGTTCTTGTTTCGGATTCTTCGAATGCGGGCCTCGAGACTTTGAAAAGACTGTATGAATTAGCCGTCGAAATGGAAATCGGATATGACAAACTCGCCTTGGTCATAAACCGCGTGAGAGAGAACAGGCTGCCCGCAAAACTCAAAGAAATCCAAACGTTCACAAAAGCGGATCTGACCGCCGTGCTGCCCGATGACGGCGAAATCGCGGAGTTTGCCGAAACAAGCCGAAGTTTTTTGGAACTGCCGGATGACAATCCGGTGAACAGGGAGATAAACGAATTTTTGAAGAAAGGTAACATTATATATGGAATTTGATATCGCATTGAACAAAGTCAGCGACGAAGCGTCGGCTAAAATGCTTGTCAAAGCCGAAACGGATTGCGTGGAAACTTGTTTTGACAGGTATGAAACGCAGAAAACGCAGTGCGGATTCGGCAAAAGCGGAGTGTGCTGCAAGATATGCCATATGGGCCCGTGCCGGATCACCCCGAAAGCCCCCAGGGGCATATGCGGGGCCACAGCCGACACGATTGCCGCCCGCAACTTTTTGAGGGAAGTTTCAGGCGGCACATCCGCGCATTCGGACCACGGAAGGCATCTCGTGCTCAAACTCAAGGCAGCCGCTTCCGGTGCTGCGCCCGGTTACGACATAAAAGACGAAAAAGCGCTGCGGTATAACGCGAAGTTATACGGCGTGGAGCATGAAGGACGGGACAAATACGCCGTGGCCTTGGATTTGGCCGAGCTGTTTTTAAACGAGTTTTCGGAGCAGGAAGCCTTTTTGAAGACGCTTTCCCTCGCCCCGCAAAAACGCCGGGGCGTATGGAACGCGAAAGGCGTAAACCCCAAGGGCATAGACAGGACGGTGGTGGAGGCGATGCACAGGACGACCATGGGAGTCGACCACGACTACAAAAATCTGTTGATGCACGCCGTCAGAACGGCGCTCGCCGACGGCTGGGGCGGGGCGAGGGTGGCCTCGATTGTGTCGGATATACTGTTCGGCACGCCCAAACCGCTCAAAAGCGCGGCGAACCTGGGCGTCATAAAGAAAAACACCGTGAATATTTTGATTCACGGGCATGAGCCGGAACTCTCCGAAATTTTGACCGTCGCGGTAGGCGACCCGGAAATAAAGGAATACGCGAAATCCGCGGGAGCCGACGGAATCACCCTGGCGGGTTTGTGCTGCACGGCCAACGAAATACTTATGCGCCACGGCGTGCCGATAGCGGGGAACTTTCTGCAGCAGGAACTCGCCATCATAACCGGAGCGGTTGAGATGATGGTCATCGACGTCCAGTGCTGCATGCCGGGGCTTCCCGACGTGGCGAAAAATTATCATACGGAAATAATATCGACGACGGACATAGCGAAGACAATAGGCGCGGACCATGTGACGCTAAACGAAAACGACCCCCTGAAGTCCGCCAAAGAGCTCGTAAAACGCGCCGTCGACAATTTCAAAAACAGAATTGAGGAAAAAATAGATATCCCCTCCGACAAAGAACCGTTGGTCGCGGGCTTCAGCGTCATGGCGATCAAGCATATGCTGGGCGGCAAATACAGGGCGTCCTTTCGGCCCCTCAACGACGCGATAATACAAAACAGGATACTCGGCGTAGTCGGCATCGTGGGCTGCAACAACACAAAAAACAAAACCGACGGATATACGAATATATTGGCCAAAGAACTGATTGGGCGCAATGTCCTGTTGTTGGAAACGGGTTGCTCTGCGATAGGCTCCGCCAAAGCCGGGATGCTAAAGCCCGAGGTGGCGCTCTCCGTGGCCGGCGAGGGGCTCCGCGAAGTGTGCGAAACCGTGGGGATACCGCCGATACTGCATTTGGGCAGCTGCGTCGACAACAGCAGGATTCTGGAAGCTGCGTCGGAGGTCATATTCGAAGGGGGGCTCGGCGATGACTTTTCGATGCTCCCGGCGGTCGGAGTGGCCCCCGAATGGATGAGCGAGAAAGCGATTGCCATCGGCAGCTATTTTATCGCCTCCGGGATAAACGTCGTGCTCGGAAACCCGCTGTACGTTTCGGGGGAAGTGCACGAATATCTGCACAACGGAGCCAAAGAAGACTTCGGAGCTTGCTTTCATCTGATCGAGGACCCGATGCAGGCGGCGGATGCGATATGCGAAATACTTATGCAAAAAAGGGAGGCGCTCGGGATAAATAAGAAGGCGGAACGCAAACTCATGGATATGAAAGACAGGAGGGAATTATAATGTCAAAGTTAATTTGTTCAAGCGCGATAGACGGAGCCGTCGAGTGGGTTTTGAAAGCCGAAAAAATGCTTGAAGAAGCGATCGCGCAAAAGGGCCCGGATTGTCCCGTCGCTTTTCCCGACACCAACTATTATCTGCCGGTCATATACAGTTTTACGGGACAAAAAATGCAGACCCTGGGGGATTTGAAAAATATTTTAAAAGAAGCGGGGGAACTGCTGCCGCCCCCTCCGGCAGACGACGTCTGGCTTCCGTACCTCGGAGATACGCTTGACGCCGGAGTGGCGGCGCTTTTCGCCTGCGAGGTTATAGAAGCCTGCAAATATGTCATCGGGCCAAACCCCGTGGAAGGGATATGGCTCGGCGCGGCAAACGACGTCATCATGCGCGAAAGAGGCATAGAATTCGTCGACGGGACGGCGCCCGGCTTCGCCGCGATCACGGGGGCGGCCCCCGACAACCAGACCGCGGTGAAAATAGCGAAAGAGCTGCAGCAAAAAAATCTCTATGTGTTTATGGGCGGCTCGACCGGCGGCAAACAATTCGCGGAACAATTGGCCGAGGAAGGAGTGCAGCTGGGCTGGGAGACGAGGCTTGTACCATTCGGCTCGGATGTGTCGGCCTTGATTTACGCGCTCGGATTCGCCAACAGGGCGGCTATGTCGTTTGGCGGGATCAAACCGGGGGACTACGAGGGCAACCTGAAATACAACAAAAACAGGGTGTTTGCCTTCGTGATCGCGCTCGGAGAAGTCACGCCGGATAAATACGCGGCGGCGGCGGGCGCGATAAACTACGGCTTCCCGGTCATCGCCGATACAAACATACCGCAGATACTGCCCACGGGAGTTTGCACGTATGAGCATGTGGTTTCAAATGTGCCGTATGATTCCATAGTGGAAAAAGCGCTCGAGGTCAGGGGATGCAAGATAAAAGTGGTGGATGTGCCGGTTCCCACGGCATACGGGCCCGCCTTCGAGGGCGAGCGCATCAGAAAAGAAGACACCCAAATCGAATTCGGCGGCAACAGGACGACGGCGTTCGAATTTGTGACGAGTGTGGAAGTAGACGCGATAAACGACGGCGAAATCGAAATAATCGGGCCGGACATAGACGAGATCGAACCGGGCGGCAGGCTTCCGCTGGGGATATGGATCGAAGTGGCGGGACGCAAAATGCAGACGGATTTCGAGCCGATACTCGAACGCCAGGTGCATCACTTGGTCAACGGCTGCGAGGGAATCTGGCATATGGGGCAGCGCGACATAATCTGGACGCGCATCTCAAAAGCGGGGTTTGCCAAAGGGCTGAGGCTGAAACACTACGGCGAAATACTGCACGCCAAATTTTTGGCCGACTATCCGGCCATCGTCGATAAAGTGAAAGTCACCCTGATAACGGATAATAACGAAGTGGAAAAACGGATCGCGGCGGCCAGAAAAGTTTACGACGAGCGCAACCGCAGGCTCGAATCGATGACGGATGAATCCGTCGACACGTTTTATTCGTGCCTGCTCTGTCAGTCGTTTGCCCCCAACCATGTGTGCGTGATCACCCCCGAAAGGCTCGGCCTGTGCGGGGCGTATAACTGGCTTGACGGCAAAGCGGCCTATGAAATCGACGAAACCGGCGCCAACCAGCCGTTAAAGAAGGGCGAATGCCTCGATGCGGTCAGGGGCGTATGGCAGGGCGTGAACGAGTATGTATATTTAAACAGCCATAAATCCATAGAAAGCTTCACGGCGTATTCCATCATGGATCGCCCGATGACGAGCTGCGGCTGCTTTGAGGTCATATGCGCATATCTGCCGGAGTGCAACGGGATCATGGCGGTCAACCGCGAGTATTTGGGGGAAACCCCGATAGGCATGACGTTTTCGACGCTGGCGGGCAGCGTGGGCGGCGGCAACCAGACGCCGGGGTTTATCGGCTGCGGCAAGGTATTTTTGACCTCGCGCAAGTTTTTATCCGCCGAGGGGGGCTATGCGAGGCTTGTCTGGATGCCGAAGGAATTGAAAGAGCTGCTCCGGGCCGATATGGAAAAACGCTTTTCGGAACAGGGGCTCGAGGGCTTTTTCGACAAGATCGCGGATGAAAATGTCGCGAAAACAGCAGAGGAGACGAGGGCATATATGGAAAAAGTGGCCCACCCCGCGCTGAAAATGAAAGACATGGCCGAATACGCGCAAAGCGAGCCCGAAGAGCGCCAAAAAGCCGCGCCCGCGGAGCCGGAGATAAAACAGCCTTTGCCTCCACCTGCCGAAATATGCGCCGAAGGTGAAATTTTGGCAGGCGCCGATATCGCCGAGCTGACAAAAAAAATACACGCCGAAGTGACCAAAGAAGTGGTGGCGGAGATAATCAACGCCCTGTCCGAGAAATTTCTGGGACAGGCGGCCGCCGCGCCGCCTGAGCCGCAAACCGCAAAAAAAGATCTTGTCGAAGAAGTTCCGAAAATCACGGCGGCGGAGAGGATAGCGGGTATAAAATCGTTTAAAGTGCCCGTCGAAAAGCCCGAAAACTCCGTGTTGAGCGTAAAAATCGGAAAAGGACTGACCGTAGGCGGGGCGGACTGCATGCCCTTTCACCTGTGGGAAGGCCAAATGCCGAACCGCCCGGTGATCGCGATGGAAGTATTCGACACAGTGAGCGAAAAATTTCCGCCGGTTCTGCGCGGGGCCTATGGGGAACTTTTAAACGATCCCGCCGAGATGGCGAAATTTTGCGTCGATTTGTGCGGGGCGGATCTCATAAGTGTGAGATTGGAGGGCACTCACCCCGAAAAAGGCAATAAATCAGTCAAGGAAGCGGCGGAGCTCGTGGGCAGGGTGTTGAAAGCGGTCGACGTCCCGCTGATTGTCACGGGGCACAACAGTTTTGAAAAAAACAACGAAGTGATGAAGACAATAGCGCAGGCCTACGAAGGCGAAAACCTGCTTTTCAACTGGGTGGAACAGGACAATTACAAGACAATCGCGGGAGCGGCGATGGCATACGGCCACGCGTTGGTGGCCCAGGCGCCCATAGATGTGAATATAAGCAAGCAGCTGAATATACTGCTCACAAATATGGGGCTCGCAGCCGACAAAATCATCATCGACCCCATGACGAGCACGATCGGTTACGGCGTGGAATACACATATTCCGTAATGGAAAGAATCCGCCAGACGGGTTTCGGCGGGGACAATATGTTAAAAAACCCGATGATCGTTTCAGTCGGGCAGGAATGCATGAAGATAAAAGAGGCGAAAGCCCCCGAAAAGGATTTCCCCAACTGGGGCGATCTGGCAAAAAGGGCGGCCTATTGGGAAGCCGCCACGGCCCAGACGCTTCTCTACGCCGGAGCGGATATTCTCATAATGTACAACCCCGAAGCGGTTAAAGCGACCAAAGAAACAATATTCAAATTAATGGATGATCAGGGGGGGAAATGATATGGCACTTACCGGATTGCAAATTCAAAAACTCCTGCCGGCGACAAACTGCAAGGAATGCGGCTGCAGCACATGTATGGCTTTCGCGATGAAGCTCGCGGGCAAAAAGGCGAACTTGTCGGAATGCCCCTACGCTTCAGATGAAGCCAAGCAGGTGCTGGGGGCCGCGAGCGAACCTCCCGTTAAAGGAGTCAAAGTGGGCAAGGCTTCCTTAGGTGAGGAGACGGTTTTCTACAGGCACGAAAAAACTTTTGTGAATCAGCCGGTCATCGCGGTAAATATAGACGACAGCGAAGACGCTCTCGAAACCGCGAAAAAAATAGCCGCCTACAGTCTCGAAAGGGTGGGGGAGATCCTCACAGTCGGGGCACTCGCCCTGACGCAAAAAAGTTCTGATGAGGACGCCTACGCCTCGCTTGCCAAACAAATATACGACATAACCGCCCTGCCCGTCATTTTCCGCGCTTCGGACGGAGCAGTGGAAAAAGCGGCGAAAGCGCTCGCCGGTTCGTCGGGAGTCATCTCGGGCGTAACTGCCGGCAATGCGGACAAGATGCGTGAAATCGCGAAGGAAAACGGGCATGCGCTGGCAGTAACCGCCGATGACGTCGACAAACTCCGCGAACTCACGGCGAAACTCAAACAGGACGGATTCAACGACCTGATCATGGAATTTTCGACGCATTCGCTTGCCGAGAGTTTCCAGACAAATTCGATCGCCCGGAAAGCGGCGCTCAAAAACAACGAAAAGGCCCTGGGGTACGCCTCGCTCAAATTTATCGACACGGGCGACGCGAACCGGGATATGGCCTATGCGGCGGGGGAAATTATAAAATTCGGGGGGATAATCGTGCTCGCTTCGTTTGATCCGGCCCAGCTCGTGACATTGATGACCCTTCGCTTGAATATATACACCGACCCGCAAAAGCCGATTCAGGTCGAGCCGAAATTATACGCGATAGGCGAGCCCGGCAGAAATTCCCCCATATTCGTCACCACGAACTTCTCGCTCACATATTTTCTGGTTTCGGGCGAAATAGAAAACAGCGGAATAAACGCCTGGCTGATCATACCGGAGTGCGAGGGCATGAGCGTTTTGACCGCCTGGGCGGCGGGCAAGTTTTCAGGGGCGAAAATCGCGGCGTTCATAAAGGAAATAAACCTCGCGGAAACGGTGGACACGCGCGAAATAGTGATCCCGGGATATGTGTCCCAGATAAGCGGGGAACTCGAAGAAGAACTGCCGGGGTACAAGGTAATTGTGGGACCGGGCGAAGCGGCGGACATAGAACCGTTTGTCAAAGCGGTATTGTCAAAATAATTTTGATTTATTGAAAACAACTCTTGACAAATATGTATTTTATGTTATAATCATGTATATACCATAAATGTTATTTTAATTTTTTAAGGGGGCAACCATGAAAACGAAAAAAATACTGACGGCGCTTGTTTTGACAATGGCATTGATTTTGTGCTCCGTACCCGTCTCGGCGGAACACTACTGGAACAACAGCATGATGTTCAGGGCCGCTTACGGCACCGTGACCGTAGACGGGAAAATAGACCCGGGTGAATGGGACGACACCATGGCTATAGACATAAAGCTCAACAACGACCCGCTCTACGCGTCCGAAAACATAAACTATCAGGGCGAATGGGCCGAAGACCGCAGCGACAGCGACTTTTCCGGAACATACAAGATAAAATGGGACGACAAATATATTTATTTCCTGGAAGACAGAAATGACGACTACGTGAATCTGTTCGGCGACGGCGAACAGCCGTATATGACCGACGGGACGCTTATCTTCACCCAAATCGACAATTACGACGGTTCACTCAACCCCGACGGGATATCCATCCACGCCTTTTACACCGTGGGCAAAGACGGGAAAATCGGAGGCGATTTAAAAGCGCGGGTCTGCAACATGGAAGAAGGCTCGAGGGAAACGGTCGATATTCCGGGCGGATTGGTGGCTTCAACTCTCAAAACCGGCGGGTTCATCATAGAAGTCGCCATCCCGTGGGCATTTTACACCTCATACGTCCCGGATTTCAAAGCTCCGGCGGCAGGCGATAAATTGGGGCTTTCATACGTAGTGCACGACAACGACACGGACGACCCCGCTTTTATCAAACAGCTGTGTTACGCCATAGACAACGAAAACCTGGGAGACGTCCCGGGCGGCTACGACTTCGGCGGCTGGGGAGTGGTGGAGCTCATATCGAAAAACAACATCACGCACAAAGCTTCATTGAGCGCCTCGAGCGAATACGCCGAAAGATACGGGGCGGTCAAATGTGTGCACGAAGGTGAAGCGGTGCATGAAACCGGCTATGAATGGGCCTCGGCGAGCGAGCTCAACCCCTGGATAAAATTCGATTACGCGAGCCCGGTATGGATAAACAAAATAATTATCAGCGACAGGGCCAATGCCACGGACTACTCTAAGATAGCCACACTCACTTTCAGCGACGGTTCCAGCATAGTGACGCCGGAATTGGACGACGGCGGGGAGCCTTACACAATAGAGTTTGAAGCCAAAAACATAACATGGGTGAAATTCGATGTGACGGAAGAGGGCGACGGATCCTTGAATAACGGCTTCGGCAGGATATCGATATATGAAGCCGACGCGCCGGCCGCACCGGAAGCCCCGGCCGAGCAAGAACAACCTCCCCAGGCAGCCGATACCCCCGAAGCGGCACCGGCCGAGCAGCCGGCCACAGAGGCGCCTACGCCTCCCGCCGCGGCGCAGACGGGCGACGGAATGCTCGCATTTATCGCCCTGGCGCTTGTGGCTCTGGCGGCGTTGAAATTTAAAAACAAAGAAAAAGCATGCCGGAAGTGACGTTTTTGCCCCAAAATATAACAGTCGACATAAAAAAAGCCTCGCCGCTCTTGGAAGCGGCGAGGCTTGCGGGTGTTTCGGTGGAAACTCCCTGCGGGGCAAAGGGCGTATGCCGGAAATGCCTTGTCGAAATCATATCGGGGAAAGTGAATGTAAAATCGGGCAGTTACAGAGACGAAAAAGAAAATCATGTGTTGATCTGCCGGGCGGATATAGAAGACGAAGACGTAATAGTGAAAATATCGAGCGGGCTCTACGGCGAAGAGGGGAAATTCGACGATGTTTTTGAAGCGGGGGCCGCAATCGGGGATATAAAAATAGACCCTTGGGTAAAACAATTGAATTTGCAGGTTCAAAAACCCGCCCGGTTGGACGGGTTGTCCGATTTTGACCGCTTGGAAAAAGCCCTGAAATCAAAAACCGATTTTAAAAATATGGAAATGCCGCTGACCGTATTGCGGAAACTGCCGGCAGCACTCAGAAAATCGCGGGATATAAATGTGATTTACTGTAAAGAGCGCGGTATATTGCACATGATCGATATAGAAAACGGCGAATCCGCCGGCATGTACGGCATAGCGGTCGACATAGGCACCACGACTGTCACCCTTTGGATTTTTGATTTGGCCACCGGCGAAATATTATCGCGCAAAACGGATTACAACGCGCAGATCGAATGCGGCCTCGACATTATAACGCGCATAAACTACGCGGGAAAACACTTAGAGCAGCTGCAAAAGCGCGTTTTGGACACTATAAACGGCCTGATTGGGGAAGCGCCGGAAAAAGATAAAATATACGGCGCGGCCATAACGGGCAATACGACGATGATCCATATGTTTTTGGGCATCTGCCCGGAATATATACGCCTTGACCCATACACCCCGGCGGTTTTTGCGCCGCAGCCCCTGCGCGCTTTTGAAACGGGGCTGAATATAAACCCCAACGCTTTTGTCAGATTCGCCCCGTCTGTGGGAAGCTATGTGGGCGGGGACATAACGGCGGGCGCCCTGTGCACGCCGCTCTGCGGGGACAAAAGCGAAATCGTATTGTTTTTGGATATCGGCACAAACGGAGAGATACTTCTCGGAAACGACGAATTCATACTCGGCTGCGCGTGTTCGGCGGGCCCGGCTTTTGAGGGCGGCGGGATAGAATACGGCATGAGGGCGTCAAAGGGAGCCATAGATTATTTCAAAATCGGCGAAAACGGAGACATAACGGTGCGTACCATAGACGACGCCCCCCCCGCCGGAATCTGCGGCTCGGGGATAATTTCAATCGCGGCGGAACTTTTTAAACACGGGATCCTCGACGCGGCGGGAAGGCTGACGGATAAAATGCCCCAAAAAACAGACAAGCAGAAAAAGCCGTACAAATTTCATATCGCCGGAAACATAACGGTCAGCGAAACCGATATAGACAATCTGATCCGCGCGAAAGGGGCTGTGTTTTCGGCCTGCCGCACCTTATTAAACAATATGGGGCTCACATTTGGCGATATCGGCAAAATATATATAGCGGGCGGGTTTGGCAGGCATCTGGATATAGAAAACGCGAAGACGATCGGGCTTTTGCCGGATATGCCGAAAGAAAAAATCATATATCTGGGCAATACCTCCATACTCGGGGCCTATCAGATGCTTTTGTCCGAAGAAAAAGAAGAATTGGTCAAAAAAACCGCGGACAGGATAACATATATAGATTTGAGCGGCGAGAGCGGGTATATGGACGAATATTTGGCCGCTCTGTTCATACCGCACACCGAAGCGGAACTGTTTTAAATAAAATTTGCAAAACTTTGAAAATAAAATTGACAAACGGGATACTCTGTGCTATAATGATTTAAAATTAAAACATCAGGAGGTCGTTTTTTATGCGCAAAATAAATTTCAAGTTCTTTTCCTTGTTTTTGGCTTTGGTCATTTTCGCTTCCTCTTTCGCTTTTTTAGCCGGATGCTCCGACGACGCGGACGCGATCGTTATAGGAGTCATCGCGCCGAAATCGGGATCTGAGGCCGCTTACGGCACCGATATGATCAATTCATACAAATTGGCCGTGTCGGAGATAAATTCGGCGGGCGGGGTGCTGGGCAAAAAGCTGAAACTGTATGAGGCCGACGACGGCGCCAATCCCACAATGGCCGCCACGGCCGCTTCGAAAATCATCTCCAACGGCGTCGATTTTGTGGTCGGAGGATACGCCTCCGGGGCCGTCACCCCCATTTTGCAGCAGTTTTACGACGAAAATCTGCTTTTTTTGATCACTGCCGCCAACTCCACGAATATAACCAAAGCGGGTTTTGACCAGTCGTTTATGATAAACAGCCCGGGTTCGTTCGCGGTGGTCACGCTGGCAGGCCTTTTGAAGTCCTTGGGTTCGAAAAAAGTGGCCCTTATCCACCAGGGCGACGACTATACGAAAAATCTCGCCGACATGTGCGCGGAAGAACTCCCCAAAAGCGGTTTTGAGATCGCCGCAGTGGAGCTTATGAACAAAGGCGAGCCGGACGTATCCGCAATTGTGACGAATATCCGCAATTCGGGCGCGGATTTCGTGTACTGGTGCGGTTATCATGACGACGGTTCGAACGTGATAAAACAGCTGCGCCGCGGCGGTTACGAAGGAGTCATCTGCGTCGGCGACGGTTCGGCCGACCCGAAGCTCATTGAGGCGTGCGGCGAAGACGGCGAAGGGGTCTACGTGACTTCGCCCCCCTATGTCAAACTCGCGGGGGAGAGCGGAAAAAAATTCTTCGACGATTATTCGAAAAAATACAACAAAGAGCCGGGCAACTACGCCACGCTCGCCTACGACACGATATACCTGCTGAAAGCGGCCATAGAAAAAGCGAATTCCTTTGAAACCGAAGCGGTCCGCGACGCGGTTTTAAACATCGAGTTCAAGGGATTGTCATCCGGCATGATAACCTTTACCGCCGACCGCGAAATGGCGACTTCGAACTTTATGGTGCTGCAAATAAAAGACGGAGATTTCACGCTCGTGAATCCGTAAGGATTGGGATTGGTGGTGACAACATTGTCGATAGGGGAAGTCGTCCTGCAGCAGATTGTCAACGGGTTGATACTGGGCTCGTTTTACGCTTTGGTGGCGCTCGGATATTCGATGGTTTACGGGATTATAAAACTCTTAAATTTTGCCCACGGGGACATTTACATGACGGGCGCGGCCGCGTGCTTGGCCGTTTTCGGCGTTCTGTCAGCGGTAATCAAGGGCTGGCCGGGGATCATACTGTCTATTCTGGCAGCTATGGTTTTTGCCGGAATTTTGGGTTATCTGGCGCAGCGTTTCGCGTACCGCCCGCTTTTGGGCGCGCCGAGGCTTTCGCTTTTGATCACTGCGATCGGCGTGTCCTTTGTCATATACAATTCCGTCATGGTGATAACCGACAGCCAGCCTCAGTTTTTTAAAAGCGGGCTCGACGACGCCGCCGGGATAGTTTTGGGCAGCATAAAAATCACATATATCCAGATCGTTTTGATTTCGGTTTCCGCGCTTTTGATGGTCGCCCTGACATTTTTCATCAAAAATACGATGACCGGAAAAGCCATGCGCGCAATCGCGCAGGACAAGGACACGTGCAGCCTGATGGGAATCAACGTCAACAAAATCATCGGGATAACTTTTGTAATAGGCTCGGCCCTGGCGGCGATTGCGGGGGGGCTCGCCTGCGTGTATTACGGAAACGTAAAATATGACATGGGATACGCGATAGGCATAAAGGCGTTCACCGCGGCGGTCATCGGGGGAATAGGCTCGATCCCGGGCGCGATGCTCGGGGGACTGCTGCTGGGGCTGCTCGAGGCGATCGGCACCCAGTTTTTGGGGTCGCAATGGAAAGACGTCTTTGCTTTCGGGCTTTTGATACTGATTCTGATATTGCGCCCAAACGGACTTCTGGGCAAATCTGAAATCGAAAGGATGTAAAAACACTGAAAAAAATGAACCTGATCGAACGCGCCTACGGCTTGATGGACGTCAAAAAATACAGATACGGCGTACTTATATCGATATTTTTGCTGACGGCGGCCATCCCGCTTCTCGCCGACAACTATATTTTGACCGTGCTGCAAAATGCGATGTTCTATATGCTGCTCGCGCTCGGGCTCAATATTATAGTGGGATACTGCGGCATGTGCGATTTGGGCTATGCCGCTAAATTCGCCGTGGGCGCCTATACCACCGGGATTTTGATAAAATCCTTCGGCTGGAATTTTTGGCTCACAATCCCGGTCTCCATACTTGTTTCGGCGGCGGCCGCGATAATCGTCGGGGCTCCCACGTTAAAACTCCGAAGCGATTATCTGGCCATTGTGACGCTCGGATTCGCCGAAATCGTCCGCATCACCGCGCGCAATCTGGAAATCACCGGCTCGGCGAGCGGTATAAACTCAATAGCCAGGCCGAGTTTTTTCGGGCTGCATCTGACGCAGATAACTCACTGGTATTATGTTTTTCTGGCGTTGGTCGCTTTGTTTGTTTTCATATCGAACAGAATAAGGAACTCGCGGTTCGGCAGGGCCCTCGCCTATATACGCGAAGATGAGGACGCCGCGCAGGCGATGGGAGTCAACACCACCGTGTACAAGCTCTGCGCGTATATTATAGGGGCCGTTTTGGGCGGGGTGGCGGGAAGTTTTTACGCTGTCAGGATGACCGCCGTATCGCCGGGTTCCTTTGACTTTTCCCAGTCGGCGAACATCATGCTCGCCGTCATACTCGGCGGAATGGGAAAAATCCCGGGAGTTATGGCAGGGGCGGCGTTTTTTTCCATATTCCCCGAAATTTTCAGGGATGTACCCATTGTCGGCGATATGAGGATGTTGTTTTTCGGCTTGCTTTTGATTGTGGTGATGATAACAAGGCCGCAGGGGCTCTGGCCGGAGAGAAAGCAGAGGAAGTCAAAATAAATATGGCGCTGATGAAAATAATCGATTTGACGATGCGTTTTTCCGGTATAACCGCAATCGAAAATCTGAGCTTTGACATAGAGGAAGGGTCCATCACTTCTTTGATAGGCCCCAACGGCGCGGGCAAAACCTCCGCGTTCAATTGCATGACCGGGTTTTACAGGGCGACTTCCGGGGATATTTTGTTTTCGGGAAAGTCGCTCATAGGGAAAAAACCGTATAGGATAACAAAGATGGGGATCATCCGCACATTTCAGAATGTGCGGCTGTTTAAAAACCTGAGCGTTTTGGAAAATGTGATGAGCGGAGCCCACAGCGTCACTAAACAGTCCGTGTTCGGCGCGCTTCTCAGGCACGGCGCCCAGAGGCTCGAGGAAAAGGAGATTTTGAAAAACTCCGAATTTTTTTTGGACTATGTCGGAATTTCCGGCAAAAAAAACGAAATAGCGAAAAATCTTTCATACGGCGACCAGAGGCGCACCGAATGGGCGAGGGCGCTGATGGCAAAACCCAAGCTTCTTTTGTTCGACGAACCCGCCGCGGGGCTGAACCGCGGGGAAAAAGACAGGCTTGTCGAACTCATCCGGGGCATACGCGACGATTTCGGGATCACTGTTTTTTTGATTGAGCACGATATGGATTTGGTCATGAAGGTCTCCGAAAAAGTCATAGTCATAAATTTCGGAAATAAAATCGCGGAGGGCACTCCCGCGAAAGTGCAGTCCGACCCCCTCGTGGTCGAGGCGTATTTGGGCATGGAGGAATAAAACACGCTATGAACACCGGCGAAACATTTCTCAAAGTTGAAAACCTGACGACCCATTACGGCAAAATAGCCGCGCTGAACGGCATAAACTTCGAAGTGAACCAAAGCCAGGTCGTCACGCTGCTGGGAAGCAACGGCGCGGGAAAAAGCACCACGCTCAAAACGATTTCGGGGATTATAGGGGCCTCGTCGGGGAAGATATATTTTTGCGGCGAAGACATAACGAACAAGCCCCCGCATGAGATCGTCAAGCGGGGACTGGTCCATTTGCCGGAAGGGCGGCGCATATTCAAGGATTTGAGCGTTTTGGAAAACTTGGAACTCGGCGCCTATACCTTAAAAGACTCAAACCTGCGCAAAAAACGCGTACAAAACGTTTTTGAGCGTTTTCCCATTTTGGCGCGGCGGGCCAAACAGCAGGGGGGCACCCTGTCGGGCGGGGAACAGCAGATGCTCGCAATCGGGCGCGGGCTCATGCTGGAACCGAAGCTGCTGTTGATGGATGAGCCTTCGATGGGCATCGCGCCTTTGATTGTGCGGGATATCACGGAAATAATAAAAAAGCTGCACGAAGACAAAACCACGATACTCTTAGTCGAACAAAACGCGAAAATGGCGCTCGGGCTCGCGGATTACGGCTATGTTTTGGATACGGGAACCATTGTGCTCGAGGGCGAAGGCAAAGCTTTGCACAATGACGAGAAAGTGGTCAGGGCGTATCTGGGGGGCTGAGAGCGCTTTTGTCTTCGACAAGCGACAAAATGGGATAAAATTCATTGTAATGTTTGTGAAGAAACGATGAGTTCCTTTTTTTATACAGCGTTTCGGCTATAAAGTCCGCAATCGGAAGCAGCATGCGCTCGTGGGCGCACTGCACCGGCGAAACCAATCCGATACTGCCGGTCGCTTGACGGTTTAAGCACCCGCAGGTGTGATTGCAGCGTTTATTGACGGCGCAGCTTTCGCATACGGGAGATTTCACGGACCCTTTTTGCTCTATGATTTTTCTTTTATTCGCGTCGACGCCCGAAAAGACGTCGCCCATTTCGTATTCGGCGTCATTGATAAATTGGACGCAGGGGTATAGCCCTCCGTCGGGCGCCACGGAAACCTGCCTGCGCCCCAGCTGGCAGCGGTCTTCGCAGTATTTGCCGCCTTTTATGTGCGACATTATTTTCATTTCAAAGCATGACAAATAGAATTTTTTGTCTTCCAATGTCCATTTGATATATAACTGCGCCAATTTTTTGTATTCCGATTCGAGCGCGGCGAAACTTTTGTCGTCCCAGTTTGCGGATTTGTCATAATTCGGCGATACGGCGATATATCCGAATCCCTTTTCCATAAGCCATTCCACGGACGACGCGAGTTTGGGCGCGGTTTTTGGGTTTACGGTGCACATGGCGATTGCGTAGGGCTGGTAATATAACAAAAGCGGGATTTTTTCTTCGAGGATTTTTGCCGTTTTGGCTCCGTTTGCAAAAAGGCGGAAATCGTCCTGCATACGGCCGTCGTGCGAAAAGCCGATCATCATGTTGATACCGCGCGAGAACTTCAAAAAATCCTCGTCCAACAGCGTGCCGTTCGTTGTCACTTTATAATAAAACGCCTGTCCGGTCTCTTTTTTGATTTTTTGCGAATATTTTACCGTATCATATATGAGCTCACGCTCAATCAGCGGCTCGCCTCCAAAGAAGATAAGCCCGCACGGCTTCTTTTCGCCCGCCGCCAAATCGACCGCGGCGAAAGCCGTTTTTCGCGCCATGGTTTCCGAACCTTTTTGTACATAGCAGTATTTGCACCGCAGATTGCATTTATTCGTGATATGCAGCGTCAGATGCATGATTGTATTTCCTTAAACTTCATATAATTCCCTGAGCTTGCAGCCATTCGATAAAATCGCGCACCTGCGCGCGCAGGTCTTCCTCCGCGAGCAATTTTATTTCCGCTTCGTACTCCCTTTGTGCTTCATCATACTTTTTTCTGTATTCATCGGGGTTTTGTTCGTCGTAGTATTCATGGTAAATTTTAGATGTTTTGTTTTGGTAATCCTCGATTAAAGATTGTATCGCTTCCCAATCCGAGCCCGGCTCATAAAATACACCCAGCGCGATATCGCCTTTCTGCTGCGCGAAATCCTCGGCGGTGAGTTTGGCGAGTTCGCGGGGGGCATAGTTTGTTACAGAAGATTGCGGACCATTCGGATAAAGCATTTCGGACGATTTCATGGGGATATATGCCGCCGCGACGCCTTTTTTGTTGTCATACAAATCCAAGCCGACGTTTCCGGATCCCAATACATATTTATTCTGCCAATCCCAGCTGTATTTTGTCTCGGTTTTGTTTTTCGTGGCGGTATATTCCGGCGGATCGGCGTTAAAGTCCAATCCTCCGATTTTGGCTTCATCTTTGATGATTGCGAGAGCTTCCTGTTCGGACATAAACACAGGCGGCACAATCATCACGCAGCCTATAGCCCCCGTTCCTTCTCCGTGCACAAATATGGGGGCGACATTCAAATAATTTTCGCTTTCGGAATTATCGCCCGTGTTTTTGGATTTGGAAATCACGCATGAAGTCAGCGCTATCGCCCCGAGCATGCCGGCGGCCGCGATCACTGCAACGCTTTTTTCCCACCGCGGCGGCAATTTATTCAACAGGGCAGGGGAGAGGTTTACCTCTGACTGCGTCGGGTATTTCGGCGGTTTGTATTTTTTTACAGGTTTGAGTGAAAGCATATTTATATCCTCCCTTCAAAAATATTACTTTGTTAACGTGAATTCGACAGAAAAATGATGGATTAATGGGGGATATTGGACGATATTGTGTAGGGTATGCGCCCCCGCGCATACCGCCCTATAAAATCAGCGTAAATCAAATCTCCCGGTACGCGCAGGGGCGCGTCCCCTACGAAAAACACCGCGTAAAACCGTCATAATTCATTATTTTTCCTCGATCTTATGCTATATTAGACGAAAAATTTTCCCGTAAGTTCCCTTATTTAGGACCGGCTGGTCACAACCTCGTGTATTTTATTTACGGCGGCATCCCACCCCATCTGATGGCCGGGGATGTACATCCTTTCCATATCTGACAAGGGCAGCAAGTCTATCAATTCCGCGCTTGGGATATTGAATTTCCATTGATACAATGAATAGATTTCTCCGACCCACTGCGGCAAAAATCCGCCCCATTCACTTCCGCGCTTATATTCGCCGCCGCATTCCCTGTTGATAAAAGCATGAATCAATTCGGGAGAAGGTTTTGCGGCCAATTTGGGATTTGCATTGTCAAGCAGTCTTCGTATATCGCTTTTCATGTACTTTTCTATGAACCATTTTTCATCGACTCCGGGCAGTTCGTCCCGGATTTTATCAAATACTTTTCCCTGTGTGCGTTTTATTTTGGCCACATACAATTCATTATAGGCATACATTTCAATTCCAACCCCCTGTTAAATTTATTAGAATTATACCACAAAACGCTCCATTTGTCAAAGGCTTTTTAAAAGAAAAAATATTTTTATAAATCCGCGTAAGATTTCAGCGGTTATAATCGTAGTATATGTAGACGCGTCAAAAAAGCAAAATAAAACAACTGAAATTTGTTTTACGGAAAGGAGCGGGTTTGTATAAATTCCATATATGTTGAAGTTGAAGGAGCGGAAAACGTGGGTGATTATAATACGGTAAACAACGGCTTTTATGAAAAATATAATCAGATAATACGCGCAATAGTCACAAATATCCTGAAATACACGAATCAGGCGCAGGAAATTGACGACTGTGTGAACACCGTATTTGTGAGCCTGATGGAAAAGCTGCAGCAATACAACGAAACGCGCGGGAGCATGACCGCATTCGTTATAATAATCGCGCGTTCCGCAGCTTTGGATTTCCGCAGGGCCGGCTTTCGGAATACCGGCGAATTGATCGGCGACGAAAACATTGATTTCATGGCCGAGCCTATGAGTTTTGAAAAAGAAGTCGAATTTAAAATGTTTTTGGAAAACATGGTGCTGAAAAAGCTGACTGCGCAGGAGCGCAGACTGTACACGATGAAATATGTGCTGTATGATCCGACGGAAGAAATCGCGAAATGTTTTAACATCGACCGAAACGCGGTGGATGCGCGAGTACACAGACTGAAAAACAAAATCAAAAACCTTTTGAAAAAGGGAGGGATAAACGAATGAAGCAAGAATCGTTGACGGATATGATGAGCGACGAATTATTGGCGAAATTAATCGACGACACTCTGCATTTCAA
>WQXD01000003.1 GCA_009785015.1 Oscillospiraceae bacterium
GCGGATGAATGCGCACATAGCGAAGCGTGAGGGGGAGACGGGGCGGCAAAATCCGATGATCACGAACGCGGCCAAGTGGAACGGATTCGGCAGGCCGTTTGCCTCCAGCGACGACGCCTACAACAGCATGCACATCGGCGACGTGGGGAGAGCGCAGAGGCTGCAGGCGTTGGCCAAGGAAAAACGGGAAAAGAGTGAGTGAATAGAGGGAAATTAAAATGTTGAGAGCGTGCGTAATAGGCATGGGGCCTATCGGAAACATACACTCGCGCGCCTATATGTCCTGCCCCGACGCCAAACTCGCCGGAGTGTGCGATATCTGCGGGGACAGGGCGAAAGCGGGCGGAGAGAGCTTCGGCGTGCCGTATTTTTTGGACGCCGGGGAAATGCTCGAAAAATTAAAGCCGGACCTGTGCTCGGTCACTACGGGCGGGTATGAGTATTCCTCCGACCACTACGCGCCCACGATGCAGGCCCTAAAGGCGGGCGCCCACGTGCTCGGCGAGAAGCCCATCTCAAACGATCTGGCGCTCGGCACGGAAATGGTAGAAACAGCCCGGCGCCTCGGGCTGTGCTACGCGATAAACCTGAACCACCGCTTTACCCCGGCGGCGAGACAAGCCAAAAAGTGGCAGCTTGACGGCAGGATAGGGGATCTGCTTTTTTGCAACATGGCCCTGTGGATAGGCAAGACAATGCCGTTGGATTCCATATATTATCAGCTGAAAGCCCTGAACCCGCACAGCGTGGACATAATCAGGTATTTCATGGGCGACGTCGAGCAGGTCCAGTGCTTTGCCATGACCGCGCCCAACCGCGTCGAGGAGGGCACGAAGATATATTCGACCACTTCGGTAAATATGAAATTCGCCTGCGGGGCCGTCGGGCACCTGACTTCATCCTACGATATCGTCAGGGGCCATCCTATGGAGCGCTGCGAAGTGGCGGGCACGGGCGGCAGGATGGTTTTTGAGGACATGTGGCGCCAGGCCACCCTGTACCCCGCCGAATCGTATCTGAAGGAACAATACACAAACCCGGTTTTCGGCGGATTCAGGGATTTCGACGACACGTTTTTTGACCGGATACACAGTTTCGCGCGCGAAGTCAGCTCCAAAACCGCGCCGGAAAACATCGACGGCAAGGCAAAAGACGGGCTCGAGGCCTCGCGGGTGATCCATGCGGCCATAGAGTCGATAAAGCTCGGCGGCGCCCCGGTGAAGGTAAAAGATATTGTAAAATAACAAATCCAAACCAAAAAAAATATATATAACGAAAGAGGTATGTTAATCATGGGTAAAAAATTAAACACAGGCGTAGTCGGAATGGGCGGCATAGGCACAAGCCACGCGACATGCCACCAAAACGACGAACTCTCCAATCTCGTGGCGGTATGCGACATAGTCAAGCAGAAGGCCGACGCCGCAGCCGAAAAATTCGGCGTGCCCGCTTTTTATTCGCTCAAGGAAATGCTCTCGGCCCATCCCGAAATCGATCTGGTGGACGTCACCACTTCGGGCTACGACAACGGCTCGATGCACTTTGAGCCCGCCATGCAGGCGATCGACGCGGGCAAAAACGTGCTCGTGGAAAAACCGATATGCCATGAAGTGACCGACGCAAGGGAACTCGTGGCCTATGCGTCGAAAAAGGACGTCTATCTCGGCTGCAACCTGAACCACTACTTTTCCCAGCCCGCGGACAAACTGATGGAATACATCAAAAACGGCAAAATCGGAGAACAGGTTCATGCCATACACAAAATGGGATTCAACGGAAACTCGGCGGGCTACGGCGGAAACGGCGGCGTGAGGTGGAACCGCCCCTACTCTCACACAAAAGCGTTTTTGACGCACCCGTTCTCGGTCATGCGGGCGTTTTCGGGCGACGTCACGCACATCCAGGCCTTTATGGACAAGCCCGGCGTAAGGCGTTCAAAAGAGGACATGATGCTCTCTATCCAGAGCGTGCATATGAAGTTCCAGAACGGCTGTATCGGCTATCTGCTCTCGCAGCGGGGCGATGCGCACTTCGGGCTGGGCGGTTGGTGGAGCTATGAACTCGCGGGCACAAACGGCACCGCCTGCATAGAAAACTGCGTCGAGAAGTTCACATATTGGGAACTCGGCAAAGCTCCCGAAGTCATAAATACGGGAATCGCGGATTTCGGCGCCACATTCCCGACCCGGATCCACGCGTATCTGGAGGATGTGACAAACGGCGTGCCCAAGGAATGCCTGAGGGCTTCGGGCAGGGACGCTTTGGCCACCATCGAATACATATTCGCCGCCATCGAGTCATACGAAAACGGCGGGGCGCTCGTGCGGCCCCACGCGCTGCCTCCGGTTTACGGCAATGTGGGCCACGGATTCTAAAAAATACTAAAAAAAAAGGCGCGGACGGGTAAAAAACTAAGCCCATCCGCGCTTTTGATTTTTGCGATATTTAAAATACATGATCGGAGGCGTATATATCGTCGAGGGGAGCCCCTTTGATTATCTTGTATGTCCGCGTATTTTTGTCTTTGAACTCGGTGACCATGCTCACAGCTTTGGAATTATTGAATAATTGGCGGTTCAAATCGTCCAACTTTGTCGCGAATTCGTATAAATGCGTCACAAAAACCGCGCAAGAACCCGTTTTGGACAGCGCCCTGAGCACGTCGCGCGAAATTTCCGCTCCCTCTCTGGCGGTCGTCGAAGCGAATGATTCGTTGAAGAGCGCGAGGCCGCCGTCGAGTATAACCGGGAAATCCCCGCTGAGCCGCGTCAGCTCCTCGGCGAGTTTGCCGTAATCGAGATTGTTGTCCTCTTCGGCGGGAAAATGCGTGAGGATCCCGCAAAAACAACGGCAGCGGTACCGGGCGGCCGGGACAAACAGGCCCGCTTGGGCGAAAAGCTGCGCTATTCCCACACTTCTCAGAAAAGTCGTCTTGCCCCCTTGATTCAGTCCCGTCACGACTATAATATTGCCGTCATTGAAACTGAAATCGTTTGTCACCGAATTTTGGCCGCTTTCCTGATATACCGCAAGGCTCAAATCATACAATCCGGCGGCGTCGACGCCTCCGTCTTCCGTCACATCGGGCATGCAAAAGGGCAGGTTGTTTTGCCGGAGATATTGTTTTACCGCCAGCGCGGCTTGGTAAAATTCGACGCACTGCTTTAATTTGATAAAGAACTGCCTTATGTTGTGGCTTATCTGGGACATAATCGCGCTTACGCTGTTTTGGCAGCCTTTGTATATATCCTCTTCAAACACGAACTGCGACATGCTCTTTCCGCTGAAAATGAAATAATTTTCATCGTAGAGAAAGATTTCCTTGCGTATTTTCCTGACTTCTATTTTGACGGGCTCGGTATAGGCGAGCCTGGCGCTCTTCAATTTAAACCCCGGGCTGAATCTGACCTGGAGGCGCAGCCCGTTTTTTTCGGTTACGCGGTAAGCTTTTTTCAATTCGTCTGCCAGTTCGTCGCACCTTTTTATATCGGGTTTGGCGAGAATTTCGGATTTGAAAGTCCGCCTTGAGAGCAAGTCGGCGAATTTGTTGTATGTTTCGATCTGCGCCAGCGTCTGCTCAAAATGATTTCTGAATTTTTCATGATGGAACACTTTGTTTTTGTATTCCGCGGACTGCTCGCACAACGCCGCGAATGAATCGAGCAGGCCGGGATATTCGCAAAAATCCTCAAATATCCGGCGGCGCGCGGCGACGGTCTCCGCGCTATTCGCCATATGCGACAGCACTTCGCAGAAACGGTCATAAAGCCAGGGTTTTTCCGAAAATACCGCGTCTTTTATCTTATCGAAGCATAAATCGATAAATATGCGGCCGCTCGTGTTCGCTTTCGTTTCTTTATTTTCTTCGGTGAAAAGCAAATCAAATTTTTTCATGGTTTTCGATGACCTCCGACAACTGTTCAAAGGTGACGCGGCACTCTTCGGCTATGCTCCGGGCATAGGCGGTTTTTCCCGGGGGTCGCCTTGTTATTTTGTATGTCCGAATATCGTTTTTACCGCCGCTCGATGTTATTCCGGCGACAAGGCTTACAACTTTTTCGTTTTGTTCCGGGATTTCGTAATAGTGCGTCACAAATCCGCCCGTACAGCCGATTTCATCCAATTTATCGAGAAGTTTTACGGCGAGCCTCACTCCGTCGACGCGGCGCGTCGAGGCAAAACATTCGTTGAACAAAACAAAACTGTTTTTTGTCAGTTTTGGAAGCAGCGCGGAAATACGGCCGATCTCTTCTTCCAGCCTGCCGCCCTTGCCGATCGTTTCCGTCCGGTTGAAATGCGTGAACAGATTGTCGAAGCCAAAGATCTCGCATACCTGAGCAGCGGCAAAACAACCGCTTGAGGCGAGTATGATATTTATGGCGATACTGCGTATGAACGTGGTTTTGCCGCCCTGGTTCGGGCCGGACAGTACAAACATGGCCCCGCGGGTCATTGAGATATCGTTTGAGACGATTTCACCAAAATTATCGCGCTTCAAGGCGAGGCTTAAGTCATACGCGTTTTTGAGACAGAAGCTGCCATCTGAGTTTGGTACCGGCAGGCAAAAAGCGTACCCTTTGCTTTCCATCTCTTTTACAAAGGCGATATAACCGAGATAAAACGAAAGCTGATGTTTTATCTCGATTATTTCATAAAAATCGACCGATATGTATTTTTCGTAAAAATCCGCGAGTTCCGAGAAGAATTCCGGAGAGCGCGCGTTTAAGACTTTTATTATATCTTCCTCAAAAGAAGATATGGAATTTGGGTTGACTATCGAAAATTCGGTTTTTATCTCCAAACCGAGCTGTGATGCGCAAATCGACGTGATTTTTTGATATATGCAGTCTTCGTCCGCTTCGGCTGAAGGGTCGAGCCTTGCGATTTGTTCCCGGCAATCAAAACAAAGCGACATATCGAGCAGTCCGGCGCTTTTTTTGCTCAGATCGGAGGCGTCCTGCGTCATTTTGGCATACCGGTCCGAAAATATTATCTGCTTAAGGCGCGCCGTCATCCGGATAAAAAACCGCGATTTGAAATCTTTTGTCATATCGTACAGTTTTTCCACGCAGTCTCTGTAGCCGCAAACAGCTTCAAGCAGATGATGCTGCTTCTGATGCGTGTTTTTGGCGTCGAAACTCTCCTGTTTGCTTTTTTTGATCCGGGTGAAAAGAGGCATGAACTCCAAAAGGGACTGCCGTTTTTTTTCGTCTTCGTATAATTCGCCGAACACCTCCGCCCTGAGTTCGGCGGTTTCGCGGTCGAAGTTCGGGCGGAGGATATAGTATCCGGGAAATTCCGAATCGATTTTTTGGCATATATAATTGGTTATATGCCTGATATTTATATCGCCGCCGGTTTCGCTGTATAATTTTTCGTCAGAGCCGCGCCACCGCTTATACGCCCGCTCGCCGGAGAACAAAAGCATGGGATAACTCAAATCCATATGACAACATCCTCGCCTGTAATTGATATGATAGATATGATATTTGAAATTATATCATTTGCCCAAACATTTTGTAAAGCAACGCTTGGTTGCACAAAACACGTACCGGCCCCCTCTATTCGACCAAACCGCTTTCTTTCAATGTCAGATACGACAGCAAAACGGTATCGTCGGCGTTTAAATTGCGCACTATGTCCTGTTCGACCGTTATGTATCCGAGCCCGATTTCGTCGGCTTTGATTATCAAATCCTGTATTTTTACCTTGCCCGTCCCCAGAGCGGTAAAAGAATGCCTGTCGTTTAAATCGTAAAAATCCTTGAAATGCAAAAGCCTTATCCGCTCGGAAACGCGCCCCGCGAGTTTTACTGCATCCTCGCCTCCCACAGTCGCCCAGCCCACGTCGAGATTTAAAAATACATTTTCGGGCGAGGTTTCGGCCATTAGCAAGTCAAAATACTTTACACCGCCGAAAACCTTCCTGAATTCGTGGTCGTGATTGTGATAGCATAAAAACAAACCCTCTTTGCGCAGCTGTTCCCCCGCTTTGTCGAATACTCTCGCGATTTCGGCCGCCTGCGCGAAATTCTGCGGGTCGCTCCAGAAACAAATCACGTTTTGCACCCGGATTTTTTTCGCGTTTGAGATGATTTCGTCGAGATTGTTTTTGAGCCCGTCGATATCAGACGAAACCGACAGCACCGAAAAATTCAGCTCCGAGAGTTTTTTCAGGTTTTCGTCCACGTCGCCTTTCAGCAAAAATCCCCCGTGTTCCAGCGCTTTGTAGCCCCAGCCCGATATTTTTTTGATTGTTTCCCAGGGGGATTTCCCCAAATCGTAAAATCCGATCAATGCCGCTTTTAACATGAAATTTCTCCTTATCTTAATTATATTTAAATCAACAATTGACATTTTCCGTTTCCCGTGGTACAATATGTGCATAATGGAGGATAAAACAATTATGGACGATAACATAGCGCCGAAAATATGGGAATACACGCGGCAAATCGCAAAGAATGCGTTTGGCGCGAAAGCCGGGGTAGCCGGGTTTGAGTGGTCGGACGGAGGAGGTCTGTTTTGCAAGGTCTTCAAAGTCGTCACAAGCGAGGGCATATTCATTTTAAAAGTGGAGCGCGACAAAATATTTTTCCCCAACCGCAAAGACCAAATCGAAAATGAGGTGCTCGGAAACGCGATATTCCAAAAAGCGGGGATTGCCTGCCCGGATATACTCGCATATGATTTCACGAAAAGCGAAACCGGCGTCAGATATGTTTTTATGGAGCATATAAAAAACGACAAACAGGACTGGCCCGCAAATCCGGACGATTTCGACGAGGAGACAAAAGCTGAAATAAAACGGCAGTACCAAACGGCCATTGACGCGGCGGAGAGCATAAAAAACACCCATTTCGGCAGCCTCTCGCCCTTGGGCACAATCGGCCGGCACGAAACTTACGACGGGTATTATCACAATACGCTGAATCTATTTATCAAAGAAAGCGAAGAACTCGGGCTGTTTACCGGCGAAGAGCTCGATGCGGTAAAAAAAGCGGCGGCAAAACCGCTCGTATATTCAAACAAATACATTCCGACCTTTACCACCGGAGATCTCGGATATCACAACTGCATATGGGGCAGCCCTGCCGGGGGAGAGAACAGGCTCTATGTGTATGATTTCGGCAATGCGTATTACGGGCTCCCGCATGAACCGGAGAGGATAAGGGCGCTTCACGGCGAAGGCGGCATTCTCGAAGCTTTTGGTCTGGAAAAAGAATTGTACGAAAACGATTTTATCGGAAATTTCGAAAAAATGTTCTGGACGGTGACGCAGCAGCTCACCCGGGATTACGATTACGGCAGGATGGTTGACTGGACCAAAGAGGTAAAAAGGGAAAATTCAAAAACTCACATAAAGGATTTCGTCGATAGCTGTCTTAGATATATTTGATGGAACGGTAAAAAGAAAAACCGACCGCCCCGCTTGCTCTCATTCCGCTTGCGCAACGGGGCGGTCTTTTGTTTTTGTTTTATTTGATTTTAATCAAACGCCTTGCCGCAAACAGCGCGCCAGCCGCGAAAATCACGCCAAGCAGCAACGCCGCCATGGCGTCGCCGGTGACCGGGGCCGCGGGAGTGGGAGCCGGGGCAGCGGGTTCCGGAGCGGGGGCCGGGGCTGCGGGTTCCGGAACGGGTTCGGGCTCTGGTTCGGGCTCCGCCGGGGGCGCGTAAGTGGCCGGGCCCAGGATGAGCCCCGCCCAGTTTGCGGGAAGCTCGCCGGGGTTGGAGGCTTCGTCGGTGTCGGCGTCGTCCCTGCCGAATCTGTCGTGCATGTTCATCTGGTTCCAGTCCTCGCCGAACAGATCCTCAGACGAGACGTTTGGAACCACCGGGGTAAATCTGAGTTTCAGGCCTTCGGCGATCGCGGGAAGCGAAGGCGTATACGCTTTGAGGTCCGACCACGGTACGGCGAGCTCGGTGATATAGACATCGCCTTCATTTGTCCCCGCGTATTTCCAGTTGCCTATGGCCTCGGGGTCGTCATACATGGAATAGACGTCGTCCCTCCAATAACGCAGGGCGACTTTGGTCTCGCCGTTCACGTCTTTGTTCGCCCAGAAAGGCTGATAGGATTTTTCAAATTTGGGGTCGCCGTCATCGTACGCGATGAAAAACAGGGTGCCGTCGCCTATCCACGGCTCGCGCGCATGGTCATATGTAAAGTAGTATTCCTTGTCGAAACGTTCTTCGCGTATGTACAGATACGATTCGTCCCACTTGAGCCGGTAAGTCACGGAAAGTTCATCGGGACCGTACATACGGTTGTCTTCGGCGCCCTGCCAGCGCCCGAATTCTTTCATAACTTCGTTGTTTGCATCCAGCACAAACGAAGCAGAATCTATCCAGGCATCGGCGGGATTTACCTTGCCGAGTTCTACCGGGATGACGAGTTTTGGCATGGTGAAGTTGTATGTGGGCGGGATGGCAGAAACCGGGATAAATGCGGCCAAAGTGGTGACAAGAAGCGCGAAAACGAGAAAAATGCCGATTTTTTTCATAAAATATCCTCCGTAAATTTAAAAATTATAAAAATTAGTGCGCTCAATATTATTTGCGCCAGGTATGGCGCTGCTGCCAGCCGAGAACGCGAGTCGCTTTCTCCGTGGAAAACAGGGCTTCGCTGCCACTTAGCTCACTGCGGATTTCGGCGTCGGGAAAACACTGTGAAATCAGGGTTTTGGTATCGACTTTGGTGATCGTGTCCTTTGCTATTATGTTGAATACGTCATAACCGGGGGCGTCTCTTTCCACTGCGAGCCGGAACCCGAGGGCGGCGTCGCGCATGTCGATATACGAAAATATGCCGCGCCAGGCGTCGCGGATGCTTTCTTTGGTGTCGTCGCGCTCCGACAGATGATGGAGGCTTTCCGGGTCTATCAGCCCGCATATGCGAAGACAAATGATCTGCATATCCAAATTGGCGCGCGCGAAGATCTGCGCCGTTTGTTCATTGAGCAGCTTGGAACCCCCGTAGCAGTCCTGCGGGAGCTGCGGATGCGCCTCGTCGATTGGCAGGTATTTGGGTTTTATCGGGTGTTTGGCGAATACGAAGCCGTAAGAGGAGTCCGTGCTCGCGTGTACGATTTTTTTTATGCCCAGGGACGCGGCGGCTTCAAAAACATTGTAGGCGATTTCAAAATTCGCGAGGAAAGTATGCCTCGCCGGGGTTATTCCCGGGCGCGGGATCGCGGCCAAATTTATGACGCCGTCCGGGCGCTCTTCGGCCAAAATCGAATATACCTCGCCCGCATTTGTCAAATCGGCGGTCAGCGTGGGGCATTTGAGTTCGGATGAGGCGCATAGGTCCGCCCCGATTGCCGTATGTCCGTTTTCCTGCAATTCTTTCACTACCCATTTTCCGAAATTGCCGGAACTGCCCGTAACCAAAATTTTCATATTCATATCCCCTCCAACTTCAGTTCGACAGCAGAAGGGCTTTTATACGGTCGGCGATTTTCGCCGTACCGGCGTTTGCCCTGGCGCGTATCAACAGCGCGCGCAAAAGCACGAGCACTTCTTCGTCTGTAAGATTTTTGACCGCTTCATCGGGCGCCGAGGCGTCCTCCGGGATTTCCGGCGATTTTGTATCTTCGTCTTTTATATAATAGCCGATGTTTTTCTCGAGGTTCAAAACAGGTTCAAACGTATCGTCGTCTTCGTCTTCGTATTCTTCATCGTCATCTTCGTCTTCGTATTCTTCATCGTCATCGTCGTCATCATATTCTTCATCGTCATCATCGTCATCATCGTCGTCATCTTCATCTTCATCGTCGTCGCCGGCATTTGCCATATCGAATTTTATGAGAAACTTTTCGTATTCTTGCCAAAGGGTCTTATAGCCCAATTTTATCAGAAATTCTTTCAGCAAAATTTCGGAATACGGCGCATTTTCGTCGGTGGCTCCGGTCAGATAAAACGGGTTTACGTCCAAATAGCGGGAGAGCATTATCGCCATTTTCGCGGTGATGCGTCCGGATTTTGTTATTTTCCCGATTGCGTTGTATATCGCGGGACCCGCGTTTTTCACCAATTCTTTTTTGTTTTCTTTATCCGCATTCGCCCATATTTCTTTCAGCCTTTCTTTTGTTTTTTCGGTGTCGGAACTGATGGTCACCTGTTTCAGCTTTTTGAAAAATACATCGTCCATTTAAATTTTTCCTCCGTTTATTTTTATTATTATTTTACATTATTTGCGGATTTCAAACGCCTCTTTGGTTATCGAGTAAGTGTAGACGGTTTTAAATCCGTCTCTCACGAAAAGCGCCTTGTGCTCCGTTTTCGCGTAGACCATCCCCACTTTTTCCATAACTTTTTTTGACTGCGCGTTTCCGTCCAAAAAACGCGCTTCAATTGTTTCGAATCCGATATAATCGAATGCGAATTCCATTATTCGCTCCAGGGCCTCCGGGACCAAACCTTTGCCCCAGTATTTTTTCGAAAGCACATATCCCACTTCGCACGCGTTTTTGCCCGTATCGACCGAGGTGAAGCCGCATGTCCCCACCAAGCTGCCGTTTTCCTTGTAGACCATACCCCAATCGTAAAACTGCCCGTTGTCGTACCTTTTTTGAATTTCCGCCATATGTCTTTTTGTCTCGCCAATGTGCGCGTGGGGCTGCCAGGTCAGATATTTCGTGACGTCCAGATCGGCGGAATACTCGAACATATCCGCGCAGTCGCCCTCTTCTATGCGGCGCAGCACAAGCCTCTGCGTTTCAAGGTTTGGTATATGCGAGAAAATTTCTTTTAATCTTTTGTTTTTTTTGTCTTTGGTGAGATATTTAAAATCGGTTTCGTCTGCGGTTTTATCGCCGGCTGCAAGGCGCGGCTTTTTCAAAAAAGACAGAAAAGATAAAACTTTACCAAACATATATTTTTTT
Organism: Oscillospiraceae bacterium; assembly: GCA_009785015.1. The sequence continues at coordinate 10,886 of WQXD01000003.1, forward strand.
AATCTTTATATCACTATATCACTTTAGAAAATCTTTCTCATCCTGTCGCAGTAATACCTCACGTTGTCCCATTTCGCGTGAGGGGGTATCCTGTGGTCGGGGCAGGGGATAAATCCGCCGAGTTCGACAAGGGGCTTCAGCCGCTCGATTTCCGCATCCACCGCCGCGAAGTCGAGCGCGAACACGTTTTTGTTCATCCCGCCCACCCCGCGCAGCTCTTTTCCGTATGCCTTGCGCCACGGCGCGATTTCGGCCTTCCAGGTGCCCACTTCTATGGGGAACATGGTGTTTACGCCGTTTTCGAGCCATATCAAAACGAGCTTGTCTATACAGCCGTCGCAGTCGAGCGAGGCGATCTGCACGCCGTATTTGCGGCCCAAATCGGTGATTTTTTTGTAATTGGGGCCCACATGGCGCTCAAATACCGCGGGGCTGACCAAAGGGCCGTTTTTAAAGCATATATCTTCCCAGAAGTGCAGAAAATCGGGTTTTACTCCGGCCTCCAATATGGCTTTCATGTTTTCATAACACAGATTGCCGATTGTATCGATCATCTCGGCGTACAAATCCAAATCGTCCGCATACAGGTAAGATAGCGCCTCCACTCCGAGCATGTCGCGCACCGAGCCGTACAGGCTGCCCGCGTGCAGCCCCGCCGGATTGTTTTCCATCGCTTCAAATGCCGCTTTCACGCCCGCGAGCGCCTCGGGGCTCCCGTATCTACCAGGATCCGGCTGCAGTCTCGGCTTGTACAGCTCTTCCCAAGCCTGTCTGCCCGTCATCAGCGTTCCCACAGTCGAAGGTATCGAGCCGGCCCCGGGCCTCGTCTCCTCGATCAGCCCGTTGCCGTTTTGGTGCACTACAAACCCGTCGGGGCGGCGCTCCAATATCTTATACTCAAAGCCCGGCATGAGCCCGTTATGCCCGCTGTACTGCGCCGTCCAGCAAAAATCGAAACCGAGCTTTCCGGCGATCTTTTTGTCGGTTTGGTTGCCGTCGCCGTAAGTGTCCGCTTCTTCTTTGGTCAGATGGCCCTCCGCGTGCCATTTCTGCAGCAGCTCGCCCCAGTATCCGAAATGGACTATCGGCATTTTGTCATAATTCTGATAATTTAAAATCGCCATTGCGCGCTCTCTGTTGTTCATACGATATACCTTCCTATTTTAAATAATTATTTGAAAGCTACGGCCCCACCAAAATCCGCGCGAGCAGGGAATCCCTGTCCAGAATCACGGTTTTGGCGCCGGGTCCGCTCAAGGAAGCCTTCAGCGCGTCGAGTCCGCGCATAAAGCTGAAAAACTCCTCGCGCTGGGGCCCGCTGTACGATTCGGCCAGCAGCCGCATGTATTCCGCTTCGCCCTCGGCGACTATTTTTTCCGCGGCGGCCTTGGCGTTTGAAACTATTATATTCACTTCCCTGTCGACTTCGTTTCTTATGATATTCGCGTCTTTTTCGCCCTCGGACCTCTCAAACCTGGCCACGCGCTCCCTGTCGGATATCATGCGCTCGAAGACGGCCTGCTCATTTTCGTGCGGCAGCTCAAACCCCTTGACTTTTATGTCCAATATTTCGATGCCGAACTGCGCCACTATTTTTTTCGCCTCGGTGGTGACAACCACGTTTATATTGTCGCGGCTCTTTTCGTCGGTCGCGTCGATTATCTCGTTTTGCTCGAGCCTTCCCACGAGTTTTTGCAGCTCGTTGTAGGTCGCCGTGTCGAGCCTGCCCTCCGCATTGCTCACGGAGCCCAGCAGCTGCTGCCAGAATACGAACGGGTCGGAAATCCGCCATACTATAAAGCAGTCGACCGTCATGTTTTTGGAATCCTTGGTCAAAAATCCCGAAGGCTGTATATCGTAAAACAATTTTGTCTTCGGAAAATATTTCACTTCGTCGATCACCGGGATTTTAAAATGAAGCCCGGGGGATTCGATTGTGTCCACCACTTTCGAAAAACGTATGACCAAGGCGTATTCGTTTTCCTGAACCGTATAAAACGCGGACGAGAGAATCGAAATCGCAATCACCGCCGCGGCGATTATAACTATCCTGATCGTTATTTTTTTTGTATTCATCTAATTTCCGCTCCTTTCCGGGATGTCCGCCCCGATGAAATCGTCCAAGGGTAAAATCATCGAAATATCGTCATTATTTGACCCCGCGTTTATATACACTCTGATCCCGGGCAGAACATTTTCGATCATTTCGTAATACATGCGCTGTTTGTGTATGTTCGGATTGGCGGCGTACTGCTCGTACATGGCGTTGAACATCGCCACCAGCATGAAAGATTCGTTTATCCTGTCCTGTTTTAAAAATTCGGCGTTCTGCAGAAGTTTGTCGGCTTCGGCCTGCGCCTTGGGTATATTTTCGTTTTTGTAGGCTTCGGCCTGGTTTCTCATGGTCTGCCTGTACTGTTTGGCCGTTTCGACGTCCTTGAAAGCGGCGATGACCTCGGGGGTGGGCGGCTCGGCGTCCTGTATCTTTATGTCGTACAATTCCAAGCCTATGTTGTAGATGTCGAGCTCATTGACGATCAGATCCTTGATTTTGCCCTGTATCTCCGCTTTCCCTGTGGTCAGTATTTCATCCACTTTGTATGAGCTTATAATATCCCGGATTCTGCTCTGGGTGATATTTTTGAGTATTACATCCGGTTCCTTGGAGGCGAACAGGTACTTGTAGGGATCGGAAATACGGTATTCCACGTAAAAATCCACATTTACGATATTGAAATCCCCGGTTATCATTTTGCTTTCGCTGGGAATGGAATACCCGGTCTCCAAGTTGTAACCTATGGCCTGTTTGAGGGAAACGTTGACATCTACGAGATACGCCTGCTGGACGAAGGGGATTTTGAAATGCAGCCCCGCGTCGATGGGCGTTCCCGTATATTTGCCGAAAGTGGTGAGCACCGCCTGCTGCTTGTCGCTGACCATGTAATAGCTCGAGGAGATCAGCACAATCGCGATTATTATTATGACTGCAGCAGCCACGAGGCGCATCATCCTTTTTTTTGATTTCGGATCCATGGACTTGAAACTTTTGGTGTCCCAGCCATCGCGGTTAAAATTCATCGATATACCTCCTGATTTTTTATTGTTGTTGTTATTGCCGCTTACAACACATTATACACTAATCCCAATTTTTTTACAACAGTTTTTTTATGTCTGTGCAAAAAATTTTTGACAATAACAAGGCCCCGTCATTGTTTTTGGATTCTTTCCCACAGAGGGGACATATTGCGCAGGTATGCGACCACTTCCGGGACGGTTTTTATTATATACTCCATTTCCTCGGCGGTGTTGCAGTGCGAAACCGTGAGCCTGAGCGAACCGTGCGCCACCTCGTGGGGCAGCCCGAGGGCGAGCAGCACATGGCTCGGGTCGAGCGAGCCGGAGGTGCAGGCCGAACCCGAAGAGGCGGCGATCCCCTTCATGTCGAGCATCAAAAGCAGGGATTCCCCCTCCACGCCTTCAAAACACATATTCACGTTGCCCGGCAGCCTGTTTTTCAAGTCCCCGTTGACTATGGAACGCGGGATTTCTGAGAGGGCGCATATCAGTTTGTCGCGCAGTTTTGAAGTATACTTCCCGCGCTCTTCCATTTTTTGGCAGCTTTCCTCAAAAGCGGCCGCCATGCCCGCCGCACCGGGTACATTCTCGGTTCCGGCCCGTCGGCCCCTTTCGTGGCCCCCGCCTTCAATCAGCCGCTCGGGGAGGATGTTTTTTTTGCAGTACAGAATCCCCACCCCTTTCGGCCCGTTGAATTTGTGCGCTGAAAGCGACAGCATGTCTATGTTATTTTCGCCGGTGTCTATATCTATGTGTCCGCCCGCCTGAACCGCGTCGGTGTGAAACGGGATTTTTTTGTCGCGGCATATCTGCCCTATTTCTTTTATGGGCTGTATGGTGCCTATCTCGTTGTTTGCGTACATGACGGTGACCAAAGCGGTATCTTCCTTTACCGCACCTTCCACGTCCTCCGGTTTCACGATCCCGTTTTTTCCGACATTCAAAAACGTGACCTCATATCCCTCTTTTTGCAGCCGTTCGAGCATGTGCAAAACGGCGTGGTGTTCGATTTTGGTGGTTATGATATGTTTTTTGCCTTTTTTCGCGCCGAGTCTGAGTCCGGTTTTTATCGCCTGATTGTCGGATTCGCTCCCCCCGGAGGTGAAATAGATTTCTTTGGGGTCGGCGTTTAGGTATTTCGCCATTGTTTCGCGCGATTTTTGCAATGAGGCGGCGGCCTGCCGGCCGAAGCCGTGCAGACTGGAGGCGTTGCCGAAACAATTTTCCATCGCGTCAATCACGGCGCTTTTTGCCATTTGGCTCATGGGGGTCGTGGCGGCGTTGTCCGCGTATATTTTTATCACTGTTCAATCTTCCTCTCTGCATAGAGCACTATTCTATCTCTAAGATTTTTTCCACCAATTTGTCGATCGCTTTGAGCGCGCTGGCTTCCTTTTTCTCGTATTTCGAAACGATGTTCCGGTCGAAAGTCATCGTCATATTCAGCAAATCGCTACCGAGGCTGCCGAAATCGAAAACGTCCCCGACGTCATAGGCCCTGTTGGAGAAAATGATATCCAGCATTTTGCTGCTCTCCTCGTCCCTGGCGATCTTGTTGTTGAGCACCACTTCGTAATATGCGGGCTGCAATATATATTTCGATTCGTATGACATATATTCGACCACCGCGCTCGAAGTCTCAAAACTGCCCGCGCACTGCGGAATCGCGGAGACCACTCCCACATAGGGGTTCACCGTCTGCAGGTATTCGGCCTGCTGCTCATTGTATTTCGGTATGGGCAGTATCCCGAAGTCCGTGTCCATGGTCCGGAGGTTTTCGACGTCGGCCATCCTTATCCACATGAACAGCCCCCTGTCGTCCTGGAACATTATATTCATGCCGTCCGTGAATCCCACGGGAGTCGGGTCGAAAAATTTCATGACATGGAAACAGTACCTCACATCGTACAAAATATCGTAGAGTTTGTCCAACACCTCGAGCGCCTTGGGCGTGTTTAAAATCAGCATGGGAATGTCGTTTTCGTCCTTTCCGCCCACAAATTCGCCGCAGCCCGAAAGGAAACTGGTCATGGTATCCCTCTGGTACAACAGGCCGTATGCGTCCTTGTCGTCAAAAACCCCGTTTCCGTCGACGTCTATCGAAACGAGTTTGCACAGCTCAAGCAGCTTGTCCAAGGTCCATTTGCCTTCGTCGACAAGCTTGTACAAATTTTCAATGCCGTAATCGGCCTGCATTTTTTTGTTGAAAACCATGGCAGTCGTGGAATCCTTGTCCATCAGCGTCATATCCGAGGCGACTCCGAATACCTTTCCCGCGATGGAGAGGTCTTTCACGCAGTTTTGGTCCCACCAGGGCGCATCCAGGTCGATATATGCGAGATGCGAAAATTCCGCGAGATTGTTTGAAGTGGAAAGATCTCCGAGGCTTCTGAGCCGCACGGTGGCGGCGTCGATCGAATTGTCGCCCGCCTTGACCAATTTTTTGACCAATCCGGGCAGGTCCATCACCTTGTTTTCAGTCACTTTGCAGTTGAACTTGTCGTCGACTAAGGAATTGCGCCTGTAGACCGAGTCGTTGATGGTATCGCCGGTTTCCGCTTCGGCCCCGAAGTCCCTCTGCGACCATATCGGGATGGAGTAGTCATTGGTCACCACTACGAAATCAGCCCCCTGCAGATTGATTTCGGGGAGCTCGGGCGGGGGATAGGCTTCCTCCGAGGCTTCCTGCCCGGGTTCTTTGTCGGAACCGTCAAGACTTCCGGGATCGTTTGCCTTGGTTTGGGTGTCGTCCGATCCCTGCTTTTCGCCTGCGCACGCCGAAACCGCGATTAAGATAACTGCCGCCAAAGAGAACAACAACAAAAACAGCAAAAATTTTTTCATGTGGGTTGACATCCTTTCTTTTTTTAATAAATGGCAATATTTGGTTATATAAAGTTAAATTTCTGAAGCATTTTCATGGCTTTGACCTCGTCGGGCTTTGATATGAGGCACGAAACGCTCGAATCCGAGGTCGTAATCAAGACGATGTTTATTCCCCAATTCAAAAATTCCCCGAATATGCCCGCCGCTATGCCCGGCGTGTTTATTATCTGGGCCCCGAAGAAGGCTATCGTCAGATTGTTCGAGCATATGCTGAGTTCCGTTTTTTCGTGCTCCGCCTTGAAGGCCGCCGCCGTTTCAAGGGTTTTGGGCAGGTCGCCGTCCGGCAGCGAAAAAGACAGCGTTATATCCCCGCCGAAACACGGGCTCTGGCAGATCATGTCGATATTTATATCGTTTTCCGAGAGTTTTCTTAGAATCTTCTCCCTGTTCGCGGCGTCCATGTTGTACATTGTGACAAGGGTGACGCCGGGCGACAGTTTGACGCTTTCTATTATATGGGCTATATCCTGGAGCATAAATTTTTTCCTTTCTTTTATTTTTTTTCACTCGTCCTGCATGACTTCGCTTACGAGCTCCTTCATGCCGTAAAGGCCCGCGGGCCTGCCGCGCAAAAATCTCGCGGCGGCCAGGGCCCCGGCGGCGAACATTTCCCTCGACTGCGCGCTGTGCGAAATCGAAATGGTTTCATTCGCCCCCGCGAAGATCACCTCGTGTTCGCCCACGATCGTCCCTCCCCTGATGGAATGGATGCCTATTTCCCTTTTGTTACGCTTTCTTTTTGAGCTTTGCCGTTCATATATGTATTCGGGGCGTTTTGCGACTTCGAACACCGATGAAATTTCGTCGGCGATCATCAGCGCGGTTCCGCTCGGAGCGTCGATTTTTTGATTGTGGTGCTTTTCGATTATCTCTATGTCAAAGTCGCCTGCAAGGAGCGCCGCCGCCTTTTTGGCGAGAGCCGCCGTCAAATGCGCCCCGAGCGACATATTGGCGGACAAAAACAGCGCGATTTTATCGGAGTATGAGCGTATAATTTCCATTTCTTCGGGGGTATGTCCCGTTGTGCAGATCACGGCGGGGATTTTTCGCGCGTTTGCGTAGTCGACTAAAGCCCCCGCCGCGCTGTGGTGGGAGAAATCGATTATCGCGTCGGCCGGCTCTTCGCATTCGCGGATATTCAAAAACACGGGAAAATTCACGGGGGCAAAATTCGGATTTATCTCTATGCCCGCAGCTATCGAAAATTCTTCCGGTTTACTTGCCGCAGCCTCGGCTACGGCCCGTCCCAGTTTGCCGTTGAATCCGCTGAGTATCAGTTTCATAAAATTTCCCTCCTCTTCACTTTTTTAGATCAGCCCGTGATTTTTTAAAATTCCGGCGAGCGCGTTTTTGTTCTTTTCCTCCATTTCGCACAGCGGGAGCCTGAGCTCGCCGCTGTCCAATCCCATTTGCGCCATTGCGGTCTTCACCGGTATCGGGCTCGTCTCGCAGAAAAGCGCATCTATCAAATCGATGTATTTTATATGCAGCGCCGCGCTCTCCTTTACTTTGCCGGCGAAATAGAGCGCGCATATGTCGCGGGTTTCTTTCGGGATCAGATTCGACAAAACCGAAATCACCCCCAGCCCCCCCACCGACAAAATCGGGACGATGTCCTCGTCGTTGCCCGAGTATATCCCCAAATCGTCCCCGCAGAGCAGACGGGTCCAAATGACCGATTTCATGTTGCCTCCCGCTTCTTTCGTCGCCACGATGTTCGGGTGCTTTGAGAGCTCGCAATATGTGGGAGGCAATATGCTCAAATTGGTCCTTGCTGGCACATTGTACAAAATGACCGGCGTGGTTACGGAGTCCGCGATTTCGAAAAAATGCCGGATGAGGCCTTTTTGGGTGGTTTTGTTGTAGTACGGCGTGACGTGGAGTATGGCGTCGACGCCCGCTCTTTCGCAGTGTTTTGAGAGCTCGCGGGCGTAAGCCGTGTCGTTTGAGCCCGCGCCCGCTATCACTTTTGCCCTCCCGTTCACTTTTTCGGCCGTGACGTCGATCATCTTCTTGTGTTCGTCGTCGGTCAGAGTCGAGGCTTCGCCCGTCGTTCCGCACACGACTATCGCGTCTATTCGGTTTTCTATCTGGAATTCGATGAGCCGGCAATATCGGTCATAATCGATTTCGCCGTTTCGAAACGGCGTTATTATCGCGGTTCCGGCGCCTGTAAAAACTTGCTTTTTCATAATTTTTCGAAATCCCTTCAAATTTTTTGTTTTTTTATAAAAAAATATTGTATTTTTGACATATATGTGATATAATATGCAGATATTGAACTCTTATTTAAATTTTACCACTAAATTTAAAATATGTCAAACCTTTTTTATATTATTTTTGCTGATTTGTAAGAAAGAGCGTATCACGATGGCCGACCTCAAAGATTATTATTTCGACCTGCCGCAAAATCTGATAGCCCAAAATCCCGCCGACAGGCGCGACAATTCGAAGCTGATGGTAATCGACAGAAAGACCGGCGCCATAAGGCACAAATATTTTTACGAGATTTCCGATTATCTTCATGCGGGAGATGTGCTCGTGATAAACGAATCAAAAGTTTTTCCCGCCCGCCTGACCGGCCAAAAGGAAGATACCCCGGCTGCCGCCGAGTTTCTGCTGCTCGAAGACAAAGGGGGGGACCTCTGGGAGGTCATCATGAAACCGGGCAGAAAAGGCAGAAACGGCTCCGTGTTTTGTTTCGGGGGCGGAAGGCTGAAAGCCAAGATCGTACACTCGCTCGACGACGGCGTCAAGCTCGCAAAGTTTTATTACTCCAAAAGCGAAAGTTTTTTCGATATACTCGGCGAAATAGGCAAAATCCCCCTGCCGCCGTATATCAGGGAAAGCGAAGTTTCGGTGAATGCGAAAGAACGCTACCAGACAGTCTACGCCAAAGCCGGCCAGACCGGCTCCGCCGCGGCCCCGACCGCGGGCCTGCATTTCACTCCGGAACTTTTGGAGAAGCTGGGCTCCAAGGGCGTGATCATATGCCCGGTGACCCTTCATGTGGGCCTGGGGACCTTCAGGCCCGTCAAATCCGCCGATATAGCCGGGCACAAAATGCACGAGGAACGCTACTATATATCCGAGCCGAGCGCCCAAAAAATAACAAAGGCCAAAAACGAGAACCGCAGGGTGGTCTCGGTCGGGACCACTTCGTGCAGGACATTGGAAGGCAATTTCGCCAAATACGGCAAAATCAAATCCTGTGAGGACAAAACCGGCATATTTATTTACAGCGGGTACAAATTCGAGGTGGTTGACGCGCTCATAACAAACTTTCACCTGCCCGAGAGCACGCTTCTGATGCTCGTCTGCGCCTTTTATGCCAGGGATAAAATACTCGAAGCGTACCGAGCCGCGATAGAAAACGGATACAGATTTTTTTCATTCGGCGACGCGATGCTGATAATATAGATATATTATGAAATTGTCAAAAAAACCCAAAATCACGGTCATCTGCGGCCCCACCGCGAGCGGCAAAACCAAAATATCGGTGGAACTCGCCAAAGCGCTCGGCGCCGAAATCATTTCGGCGGACTCGATGCAGATATACAAAGAATTGAGCATAGGGACAGCCAAGCCTTCAGCCGGGGAAATGTCCGGGATAAAACACCATTTGATCGATATCATTTCCGTAAAGTCCGCGGCGGACGAACCGTTTTCCGTGGCGAAGTATGTGCAAATGGCCGGCGAGTGTGCCGGAGAGCTCATAAAAAGCGGCAAAAAGGTCATTGTCTGCGGCGGAACCGGGCTCTATATCGACCATTTCATAAACAACACGAAATTCGCCGAGTGTCAAAGCGATATCGGATACAGAGAAGAATTGGACAAACTCCCGACCGACCGGCTGTATAGCCTGCTTTCTTTCACCGACGGACAAAGTGCCGCGCTCATCCACCCCAACAACAGAAAGAGGATTGTGCGCGCGCTTGAAATCTTTAAAATGACGGGAAAAACAAAATCGGAACTGGACGAGCTCTCAAGGCCCGAAGAACCGGCGTATGATTTTGTGAAAATAGGGCTCAACTATCCCGACAGGGAGGTTTTGTACGGGAATATAGACAGGCGGACCGATTCGATGATGGCCGGCGGACTCGCCGACGAGGCGTTGAAACTGTATGAGGGCGGCGGCGAAGCCGTCATAAGAAAAATCGGGGCCATCGGATACGCGGAACTTTTCGATTGCTTTGCCGGGCTCTGCGGCGTCGGGGAGGCGGTGGAAAAAATCAAGCAGCACACGAGAAATTACGCCAAACGCCAGCTCACATGGTTTAAAAGGGACCCTTCCACGCTCTGGCTCGAACCGGACGGCGGCTGCGTGGAAAAATGCGCGGATTTGTGCCGATAACAGATAGGGTATAGGAATTTATGAGTAAAAAACTGAAATCAATAGGCGCCACTGTCGTTGTGGATATCCTGCTTGTCACTTTGACGATCTATCTTTTGTTTCAATACGCCAAAACTGGGGCGGACGCCGTGGAGACGGAGCGCGCCGATATGGAGATAAGCCAGGATATCGCCGAGATGTACGGATATATATTCCGAAATGAGGAAATCATATATTCAAACGGAGGCAATTCCGTCAATTACCTGATAGAAAACGGCGAAAAAGTATCAAAAAACCAGATTGTCGCCCAGTCGCTCCAGAGCGCCGCCGATTTTTCCGCGAAAGACCAAATAGCCGCCCTCTCCGAGAAATTGGATATACTGAACAAAAGCAATATAAACCTCGAATTTGTCAAAATCAATATAGAAAAGATAGACAGGGATTCCCATGCGATGTATTTGAATATGCTGCAGAGCATAGAAAAGGGCAAATTCAAGGACGCCGGAAAAAACAAAAACGAGTTTCTGATACTGCTCAACAAAAGGCAGCTCATAACGGGCGAGATAGGCGCCGGCGAATTTGAAAACATCATAACCGCCGCGGAAGACAAGAAAAAGCAGCTCGAAACGCAGGTTTCGGCATCCGGGGCAGGCGCCGTCGAAGTGACATCGAACAAGTCGGGGATTTTCTATTACAGGTTTGACGGGTATGAAAACCATTTCACCGCGGACGCCGCCAAAGACTTGAATTTTGAAACATTCGGCGAACTCATCCGCAAAGAGGCGGACTACAATATTTTGTCCAACGCGCTCGGCAAAGTGGCGTATGATTTCAACTGGTATATCGTCTGCCAAACCCAAAAAAACAAAAACATCAGCTTTTTGACCGGAACGAAGTACAATATCATATATCCTTTTTCCTCGAACAAGTCGGTTGAATCGGTGCTGTATAAACAAATCGAAAGCGCGGTTTCCGACGATATCGTGTTGATATTCGAAATATCCGAAATACCGTTTGATTTCGATTTTTCGAGAAAGCAGACGATCCAGGTGGTGTTCAACGAGGTCAGCGGATTAAAAGTGCCGGAGGAGGCGATCCGCATACGCGAAAAAGAAGACGGGAGCGAAATCGAAGGGGTATATGTCAAAAAGGGCAACTCGGTGGTATTCAGGGAACTGCCCCCCGATGAGCGGCTGGACAAATTCGACGGGTATTATCTGTACCTCGCTCCCGGAAAAAGGCCCGAAAGCGGGGGCGGGACATTGCAGTTATACGAAGATATCATCGTGGCGGGCATGGACTTGTACGAAGGCAAATCGCTCGATTGAAAATGAAAGGGCAGTTTAAAAAAGCAGTATGGATCATATCAAAAAAAATCTTAAAGAAATCCAAACAAAAATAGACGAGGCGGTGTCGGCCAGGGATCCCGCATATGGCGGCCCGTCCGAAAAAGTCAGGCTGCTCGCGGTCACCAAGTCGGTCGAACCGGAAAAGATAAATTCCGCGATAGAGGCGGGCGTTGACCTGATTGGGGAAAACCGGGCGGGCGAACTGCTCGAAAAATACGACAAGATAAATAAAAGCGGGGTTGAAATCCACTTTATCGGCAATCTCCAGACAAACAAAGTGAAATACATAATCGACAAAGTGAGCCTGATACACTCCGTAAACTCGATTCGGCTCGCTGAGGAGATAAATAAGCGGGCCGCGCAGCACAATATAAAAATGGATATTTTGGCTGAAGTGAATATCGGAGGGGAAAGCACCAAAACCGGAATTGCCCCCGGGGAAGTTTTGGAGTTTGCAAACAGCCTCAGGGATTTTGGAAATCTGCGGCTATCCGGGCTGATGGCGATCGCCCCGCCGCGAAAAAAACAAAGCAAAACGGAATTATTAAAATTATTTGGCGAAATGCGTGAAATTTTTGTTGACATATCGTCAAAAAAAATGGATAATATAGATATGAGAATTTTATCGATGGGGATGTCCGAAGATTTTGAAGAGGCGATTTCAAGGGGAGCGAATATCGTAAGGATCGGAAGGGCTATCTTCGGGGAAAATTTTTAAAATAGTACACGAAAAATTATACGGGAGGGATATTTGCAATGAGCATTTTCAAAAAGATTTTAAATGGAATAAACCCAGATGACGATGAACCCTTTGAAGAAGTTTTTAACGACGATGAAATTTACGGAAATGGGGACGGGAATTTCGGCAACGCCGGAGATCTGAGCGATTTTATGCAAAACAGCGGGGCATATTCGCCTTACGGAAACCAAAGTCCGAATACCCCGCAGCAGCCCCCGCCCCAACAACAGCCGCCGTCCTACCAGCAGCCGCCCATGTCCGCCGCCGCCGGCAGCGGGGCAATCAGCGTTTCGGCGGGCGGCACCCTGCAGTATTCCTCCGAAGTAAAACTCGTCAAGCCCGAAGATTACGGAAATCCCGACCAGATCGCGGACCACGTGATCAACAGGAGGACGGTCATACTCAATTTGGAGGAAACCAACAAGGAGACCGCGAGGCGCCTCTTGGACTATCTCCACGGGGTCGCCTACGCGACCAAGGGCCAGGTCAAAAAGGTGGCGGAAAAGACATTTATCATCGCGCCGAGCACCATAATGATATCCTCCGAGAAAATAAAGGAAGAGACCCGAAGGGACAGCGACAGCAGCGAGAGCATGTATTGAGGCGAAATGCGGATACTTGGGGTGGTGAGTGATTGAATAATATCATAAATGTGGTGGCGAATTCGGTCGTCGCGCTGTTGTACGCGCTGCAGTTTCTCATGTTCGGCAGAGCCGTTATGTCGTGGTTTTCGCCCGATGAAGACAACAAACTCGCGCAGTTTTTGTTCGCGGCGACCGAACCGCTCGTCTATCCGATACGCCAGTTGCTGAACAAAAGCGATTTTTTCAGCAACATGCCCATCGATATGTCGTTTGTCGTCGCCATGGTGGTCTTGATGGTTTGCACCACTCTGTTAGGTTAGGGCGTTATTGTCCGATTAATAAAATATAAGGATTTTTAGGGGTGAAGAAATGATTCCTCCACAGGAACTGAAAAACAAGTCATTTTCCCGTACGGCAAAGGGTTACGATACCGCGGAAGTCGACGAGTATCTGGATTTTATCGTAGGAAAATATTCTGAAATTTACGCTCAATGCGCCAAATATGATAAAAAGCTCCGGGCGGTTTCCTCGCGCATAAGCGAAATACAGCAGGAAGAGGAGCTCATCCGCAGGCTGTCGGTATCAACTCAAAAAAATTGCGACCGTTTGACAGCCGAAGCGGAAGAAGAAGCGAAAAGCATAATATTGAAGGCCCGCGAAACCGCCGAACATATTTTGGGCGAAGCCAAGGAAAACGCGCAGGCCGCGCTCGCCGTGATAGAACAGAAAGCGGTCATGCAAATCGAATCCACTCAAAAAAAGTCGGACGCCCTGCTTTTGTCAGCGAGGACGAGGTGCACGAAACTTTTGGGGGATTTCAAAAAGGAAATATCAATTCAAAGCGAAAACATCACGAAAATCAAAAGCGTTTCGGAAGAGTTCAATTCCAAGCTCTTGTCCATGTACAAAAACCATTTGAACCTGCTGAGCGAAAACACCTCCGTCCCGAACGTGGAGCTCGAAAAATTCAACGAATCCGGGTTGTTTGACGCGGTCATGCGGGAGATAAAAAACGACGCCGTCGAAATCGCGCAGAAAAATACGGGAATAGAATACGATTTCGACAGTGAACTGGAGGCGTTGAGGGCCAGCAAGGCGGCGGTTTCAGAGGCGAAAATGGAAGAAAAACCGAAAGAGCAAATAAAAACTCCGGAACCGGAAGAGCAGGAGCCGGATGTGTACGGTGAGTTTGACGAAGACGAAGATGAAGAAGAAGATATAAAAATATTCGACAAAGCCGGAAGTTCCGGATCCGCTTTTCCTTCTCAGAACCAAAAATTCGAGGAAAATTCCTACGGCTTCCAAAAAAAACACGGCGAAAACGAGGAAGAATTCGCGGAAAAACCCTTGGCCACATATGACAGCGACGATTACATCTATGAAAACGACGACCGGGATGACGCCTATGAAACTTACGGAGAAGGCGGCGGCGACGGGTACGGGGACGAAGAAGAAGACGAAGACGAAGACATCGGCGGCGATTCCCGAAATTCCTCCGCCAAATCAAAGGGATTTTTCGGGCTGTTCAAAAAGAAACAGTCCGCAGGGTCAAAAAAACGCGTAAACGATATAGACGACGATGACGATGACGACGATTCTATGGATATATTCGAGGATTTGGACGACGAATGACAATGGAGCGGCCTGTATAGCGAGGAGTTTGAAATTGATTGCAGCTTTTCTGATAGCCGCGGCGGTGATAATATTGGACCAGATTTCCAAATATATCGTCAAGACCAATATGCGGCTCGGCGAATCGTTTAGTTTTATAAAAAATATATTGGATATCCATTACATAGAAAACAAAGGCGCGAGCTTCGGCATATTGAAGGACCAAAGGTGGATCTTTATGATACTGTCGAGCGTGGCCCTTGTTTTCATGGCGGCGGCTGTGGTCTATCTGGGGAGAAAAAACCTGAAAAAACACAACCGGCTCATGAATGTCGCCCTTGCCCTTATGCTCGGGGGCGGGATAGGCAACATGATCGACAGGTTTTCAAATGTGAGCGTCGCCGAGCCCGGGGCAAAAGTGGTGGTGGATTTTATCGAATTCGCCTTTGTAAATTTCGCCACGTTCAACGTCGCCGATTCTTTTATCACCATAGGGTCGGCGCTGTTCGGGGTTTGTATGCTCGCGGGAAAATACAGGTTAAAAGAGCAAAAAGACGAAGACTGCGGGGAAAAATAGTTTCATGACGGCAAAAAGTATCGCCGCCGCAAGAGAAGACGCCGGCAAACGCATGGATGTATATATATCCGAAAAATTTGACCTGACCCGTTCCGCCGTTTGCAAAATGATCGAAAACGGCGGAATTTCGGTAAACGGCGCAAGAAAAGAAAAAAATTACAGAATAAAGGAAGGCGACGCCGTCGAGGTTTCGGCGCCCGAGCCCAAAGAGACAAATATCATAGCGCAGGATTTGAATCTGGACGTTCTGTACGAGGACGGCGATTTGATCGTGATAAACAAGGCCCAGGGCATGACCGCCCACCCTTCGCGGCACGGCGACTTTGAGGGTACTCTTGTAAACGCGCTCTTGTACCACTGCAAAGGCTCGCTTTCGGGTATAAACGGCGAAATCAGGCCGGGGATCGTACACAGATTGGACAAAAACACATCGGGGGTGATGATCGCGGCCAAAAGCGACAGGGCCCACACAGAGCTCGCAAAACAGATAAAGGCGCATACATTCGAGAGGATATATAACGCGGTCGTTTTCGGCGCCCTCAAAAACGACGCCGGGACGATTCAATTTCCTTTGGGGCGCAGCAAAAAGGATTTCAGAAAAGTCGCAGCGTATAAAAACGCCGACCCCGAAAACAAAATAAGGGAGGCGGTCACCCATTATGAGGTTTTGGGCAGATATACCTTCAAAAGTAACGGCTATACGCATTTAAAACTGCGGCTCGAAACGGGGCGTACCCATCAGATAAGGGCGCATATGGCGCACTTTGGCCATCCCGTGATCGGAGACGAAGTGTACGGGACGGCGGCTCAAAACAAAAATTTCGCGTTTCTGGCGGGTCAGTGCCTTCACTCGAAGTCGATAAAATTCGCGCACCCCATAAGCGGGGAGACGGTTTTTATAGAATCCGGGCTTCCGGATTATTTTAAAAAAGTGCTGGAACTGCTGAATCTCAAATAATTTATCCTGCTGCTCAAAAAGTCCCACTTTTCCCAAAAAGCCTTCAGTTCGTCCCTGCCGCGCTCATTTAAGGTATAGAATTTTCGCGGAGGGCCGATTCCGGAGGGTTTTTTTGCGATATCCACGAGCCCTCCCTTTTCCAATCTCGCCAAAAGCGCGTAAACCGTGCCTTCAGCCGTATCGCCGAAATTTACCCCCGCGAGGTATTTCACGATTTCATACCCGTAAATTTCGCCCCTGCCGATTATTTCCAAAACGACCCCTTCCAATATCCCTTTGAGCATTTCACTCAGGTTTTTCAAGCGGTTTGCCACCTCCTACCAAGTAACGCTAAGTACAAGTATATAGTGACGCATAGTAGCTATTGCGGCTTATATATGATATTTTTGTTTTGCAGGTCGTTTTTTATCACCAGGGCGGCTTTGCCGGGATCTTCATATTCGGAAATTATCATATCGGCTTTTATATCCGTGTCCACGCTTTTGCCTATCCAGTATGTCGTTATGTCCTCCTCGGCCTCTTGCGACACGACGGTTTTTATCAAATCCATGTCCTCGCCGGTGAGCATTGTCGCAGTGACGATCAGTATCGCCCCGGTTTCGAGAAGTATATTGGCCACTTCGGCCAGGCGCCGTATGTGTTCCTCCCTGTTTTCCCGCTGGGCGTTTGAATATATGTTTTTTATGTCCGCGTCCACGCCGTATAAAACGTTGCCGATGCCGAGATAATAGACTATCCTGCCGTCGGAAAACAAGGCCTGCTCGAGCGTTTTGGCTATTATTTTTTTGTTTGTGTTTTGATTTCCCGTGATGATCGCCATGCACGCCTTCTGGCAGAACCTCTCCGCCCTCATCGCGGGGGTCACGCTGCCCTGTTCCCACTTGAAATTGCGAAGCAGCACCTTGTCGCGTATTTTCGCGTATTCGTCGCCTATGGTTTCGGTGATTATGCCCCCGCCGGCTATTTCGTATCCGTCCACTATGACAAAACGGCTGGTTTGAGCCATTACATCCGCGGTGTCGAAGGCTATGGGGCGGGAGGTTTCCAGAATACACTCGGCCACTTCGTGGCGCTCTATTTTTTCGCCGCCTCCGGATTCAAGCGAGGAGGCGTTGATCACCTTTATTATCTCTTTTATTCTCACTTCGGTTTTCGCGGAACCGATTTTCAAAAAATAGGTCACCCCCGGCGCCATCGGCTCTTTTCCGAGCCAGAACACGCTGGCTTTGAACGCGGTCGAAACCGACGGTTTCGGCGCTCCGTTTGCCACGGCGCCAAGCTCCCCGCGCTTTATATATATCTGCTCAGTCACGGTAAACCCCGCGGCGTACCCCGCGCTTACATGCCCGCGAACCGGGCTGTTGAACGCTTCTATCGTTTTGACTTTCGTTTTTTTGCCCGACGGGTAAAATACGATCTCGTCGCCCTCTTTCAAAATTCCCGAATCCACAGTTCCCGCTATGATCCTCCTGTCGTCTCCGGAAGCGGTGAATTTATATACATCCTGAATATACATCCGAAACTGAAGCTCATCGGGCTGCTTCGTATCTTCGAAATGGTCCAAAGCCTCAAGCACGGTCATGCCGCGGGCCCAGCTCATGTTTTCCGATTTTAGGGCTATATTGTCGCCCTGCATCGCGGAGACCGGAATAAAAGCCATCGGGTTTACATTGATTCTGCCCAAAAACTCCGAATATTTTGAAACGATGTCCTCATATATTTTTTCGTCGTATCCGACCAGATCCATTTTGTTGACGAGCACGACGACCTGCGATATTCCGAGCATGGAGAGCATGTATCCGTGGCGGCGCGAATTTTCCCGTATGCCTTCTTTGGCGTCGATTACAAGCAGCGCCGCTTCGGCCCTCGAAGCCCCTGTTATCATGTTTTTCAGAAATTCGATATGGCCGGGGGCGTCGATTATGATATACCTGCGCTTTTCCGTTTTGAAAAACGACCTCGCCGTGTCGATTGTTATCCCCTGTGAGCGCTCGTCCTTGAGCGCGTCCAGCAAAAACGCGTACTCGAACGGTTTTGAGTTTTTGCGGCACATCTCCTTTATCTGTTCGAGCTTGCCCAGCGGGAGAGAGCCCGTATCCGCCAGCAGGCGGCCGATCACCGTGCTCTTGCCGTGGTCGACGTGGCCGACTATCACTATGTTCAAATCATTGTTTGCCGCTGTATCCATACTCACATATACCCGTCCTTTCGCAGTTCCTCCAGGCCGCCGCCGTCCTCTTTGTCCTGCTCCCGCCCGGAGCGTTCGGCGATGTTCGCGAATTTTCCGCTTTTTAATTCGACGATTATGTCGTCGAGGTTTTTCGCCTTGGATTCGACCGGCGAAGTGCACGGATAGCAGCCCAGAGAGCGGTAGCGGAATCCGGATCCGCCGTCGAAATACAGCGGCACGACGGGCACGCCTTCGCGCCTGATGTATTCCCATATGTCCACTTCGGTCCAGTCGAGCAGGGGATGAATGCGCAAATGCGTGCCGGGCGCGAAATCGGTTTTGTATTGGCCCCAGAATTCCGGCGGCTGATCGCCCACATCCCAGTCGTTGTTTTTGTCGCGCGGGGAAAAATACCTCTCCTTTGAGCGGCTCCCTTCCTCGTCGGCGCGCACCCCGACTATGACCCCCGTGTACGGTTCCTTGTCGGCGGACACTTCGTATTCGCCCGTGTCGTGGTTCATCCTGTGCCGCGTCCATTCTCCGCTGAGGGTGTTTTTCAGGGCCTCCGTTTTGAGCAGGCGGCAGCATTCGATCCGGCTGACCGCTTTGTCAAAAAAAGTCTGTTTGTTTTTCAGCGCCTCCGTATTTTCGCCGTAGATCAGATCGAGCTTGTATTCCCGCGCCAAATTGTCGCGGTACGCTATCATCTCCGGTATCTTGTAGTGCGTGTCTATATGCACTAAGGGAAAGGGGACATGCCCGAAAAACGCTTTCCGGGCGAGGCATAAAAGCACCGTGCTGTCCTTGCCTATCGACCACAGCATGCAAAGGTTCTTGAACCGGTTATAGCTTTCGCGTATTATGTGGATGCTTCTGCTTTCGAGTTTGTCCAAATGGTCCATAAATACTTTTGCTCCTTATTTGGTTTCGAGCTCTATTGTACCATAGATTTCGCATAAAGTCAATATCAAAAAAAATATTGGGCAAAAAAGCTGTTGCATTTTCCGCCGGGAAGCGGTATAATGTAAAATATATATCATATATCAAAAAATGTTTTTATGGAGGAACTGTTTTTTATGAGCGAGCAGACATACCCTGTGATGTACTGGTTTGGCCCGTCCGTGATGGACAAAAAATCCGCGGAGGAAATAGCGAAGGCGAAATTTACGCGTATTCCCGTCGAGGGCAGGGATAAAGACGACAACATAAGGATCATCGAGCTGTGCGCCGGAGCCGGCATTGAGGCTATGGTCACCGACGGGCGGATTTTTGAAGCGATCAGAGATCCTGTCAGGCGCGAAGCGCTTTTAAAGGATGTAGCCGCCTCTTACAAGGATTACGCGGCTGTGAAAGCGTACTATATAACCGATGAACCCTCATACGGGGATTTTGAGGCGCTCGCCGAAGTGTGCGAAATTTTAAACAGGCTCGACCCGGACAGGGAGACCTATATCAATTTGTTTCCCAACTACGCCAGCGCCGAACAGCTCGGGACTCCGACCTACAAAGAGCATATAGACCTGTATATGGATATAGTCAAACCGTCCGTCATCAGCTATGACCACTATCATTTTGTCGGGCGCGGAACGGAAAACAAAAACACCCCCGACGAATCCGAGCGCGAGAGGCTGATCCGCGAATCCGCCTGGAACACGTCGGAGAGGGCGGGCTTTTTTGAAAACATAGAGATCATACGCGATAAATCGCTTGAAACAGGCGTCCCGTTCATGGTCATAGTGCTTGTGGTGGAGCACGGCCCCTACCGCAATCTGAGCGAAGCGGAGATCCGCTGGGAAGTGTTCCAGAGTCTGGCCTACGGCTCCTCGCGCATATCGTATTTTACATACGGAACTCCCCCATATGAGGACTCCTGGCGCTACATTAACGGCATGGTGAGCGAAAACGGCAGTCTTAACCGCCATTATTACGATGTGGCGCGGATAAACGGGGATCTGCGGGTTGTCGGCGGTCATCTCTCCGGCAAAAAATCCACGGGGGTATATCATATCGGCGGGAAAAAAGACAGTTCGGTGAAATATTTCGATCCGGGCAAAAATTCGGGCGGTATAGCCGGCATCAAGACGACCGGCGGCCTGACTTTGGGATTTTTTGACAGCGGGGAGATTTTGATTGCGAACAAGGACTATATCAGCGCAAACAAAGTGGATATAACGACCGGCCAAATGAAAAGGGTTTCGGTGATGGATAAGAGAACAGGCGACTGGTATGAACTTGAAAAAACCGATGATATCTGCACGCTGACCCTCATGCCGGGCGACGGCGAATTGATCAGAATTTGACAAAACGACCGGAAACGGAAAAACGGAAAGGAAGAATGATTTTTTATGAAAAAAAAACCAAAAGGCAGTTCTCTGTTTTTTTCAACGGGGGAGTTTGACTCCTGCGGCGGCTGGGCGCTCGACACCCAGTTTATCCCGAATATGGGCTCGTCATACCTGCTCGCGCACGGTTTGGGCAGTCCGGTCAGGGGCGCCGTCAAAAAAATCGGCATAAAAAAAGCGGGAACATACAAAGTGTGGGCGTTTACGAAAGACTGGGTGGCACGGTGGAAGAAGGGCGTATCTCCGGGGTTGTTCAAAATCAAAATAGGCGGCTTTGTCTCCGGAGAGCTCGGAAACGAAAGCGCGGACTGGGCATGGCAGGAGGCGGGGTTATGCGAGCTCAAAGAGGGCGAAACCGAGCTTTCGCTTATAGACCTGACCGGGTTTGAAGCAAGGTGCGCGGCTGTTTTTTTATCAGAGGATTTGGATTTTGGCCCGTCGGCGGGAAAAAACGAATTTGAGGCGTTCAGGGCCGGACTGCGCGGATATGACAAAGCCGCGCCAAAAAACGCGGGAAAATTCGATATAGTCGTCGCGGGGGGCGGCATATCCGGAATGGCGGCGGCGGTGAGCTCGGCCAAAAACGGCCTGAACGTCGCGCTGATACAGGACAGATACGTCCTCGGGGGAAACAACAGCTCGGAAGTGCGCGTGTGGCTGGGCGGCGAGACCGGCTTTGAGCCCTTTCCCAAAATCGGCGACATAGTAAAATCGTTTGAACCCGAAAAACATTTTCATTACGGGAAAGACAATACCGGCGAGATATACGAGGACGAAAAACGCGCGTCAATGCTCGCCGGATACCCGAATATCAAAATATTTTTCGGATATGCGGTCACTGCCGCCGAACTTTCGGGCGATGTTATCCGCAAAGTGAAATTCATCGACGTGAAAACCCATGAGCCCTATGAAATTAGCGCCGATTATTTCGCCGACTGCACGGGCGACGCCACTTTGGGGTTTGCCGCGGGGGCGGACTTTGAGATAACGACCAACGGGCATATGGGAATGACAAATGTGTGGTATGTCGAGGACGCCGGAAAAGAAGTCGAGTTTCCCAGATGCCCCTGGGCGATAGATTTGACAAACTGCGGCTTTCCGGGCAGGGACGCGAAAGATTACGAAGGGGCGAAAAAGCTGGGCGGCTGGTACTGGGAAAGCGGGATGGAGCACGACCCGATAAAATTCGCCGAGGAGGCCAGGGACACGAATTTCAGGGCGATGTACGGGGCATTCGACGCGCTGAAAAACGCCGACGGCGGCTTTTACAAGACATACAAAATCGGCAACGCGTGCTATATCGGCGGCAAACGCGAATCGAGAAGACTGCTCGGCGACGTCATACTGACCAAAAGCGAAGTGAAAAACAATCACAAATTCGAAGACGGCTGCGTCGCTTCGACATGGCAGATAGACGTCCACTACCCGAAAAAAGAGTATTATCCCTCTTATCACGAAGGGGACGCCTTCTTGGCCGACGCCTATTACGACAATTTCAAGCAAATCCCGTATTTTGTGCCGTACAGGTGCCTGTACTCGAGAAATATCGGAAATTTGTTCATGGCGGGCAGGAACGTGAGCGTGACACACGACGCTCTGGGCACCGTACGGGTGATGCGCACATGCGGGCTCATGGGCGAAGTGGTCGGATACGCGGCGGCTTTGTGCAAAAAACACGGCGCAAACCCGCGCGAAATCTACACGAATCACCTCGGCGGGTTTTTGGCGGCCTTGAAAGCGGGCCAAATTTGAATAGTTCACTCCAATTTGCTTTCAATTCTGTTTAATATGATAAAGCCCTTTTCGTTCAGGCTGTTTTCGCGGTTGTAGCTCATCTCGCTGTAATCGCCCTGCATAAAAATCCCGCCGGCCTGCTCGACCACGCACTGCATCGCGCATGTGTCCCATTCGCACGTGAAGCCGAACCTGTAGTAGACATCGGCGGCGCCTTCGGCTATCATGCAGCCTTTCAGCGAGCTGCCGATGTCTGCGAGCCCTTTTATCCTGTGTTTGTTTTTTTCGAGCAGGGCCTCGGTTTTTTCGTCGCTGTGCGAGCGGCTTTTTAAAACGGTCAGCCCGCTTGTTTTGCCGCTCGTTGTTATTCTCGCGCCTTCGTCAAAGAGAGTCGGCATACCGTCGTTCAAATCCGCCGCGTATGCCCCGCGCCCCGCGGCGGCGTACCAGAATTTGTTTTTGCACGGCGCGTACACCACCCCCATCACCGGCCTGTTTTGATAGGCGAGCCCGATGTTGACGGTGAACTCGCCGTTTTTTTTCACGAATTCCTTTGTGCCGTCCAACGGGTCGACGATGAAGCAGAACTTGTTTGACAGCCTCTTTTTGTCGTCTGCGGATTCCTCCGCCAATATGTCTATATACGGCGCGTATTTTGACAGCCGGGCGCAGATCAAGTCGTTTGATTTTTTGTCCGCTTCGGTCAGCGGGGAGCTGTCGCCTTTGTATTCGACGGCGAAATCTTTTTCATACACATCCAGTATCCGCTTTCCCGCATCATACGCCGCCCGTACCGCGGTTTCGAGGATTTTGGGCACAAGATACCCGATTTGCTTTTCCAGGGCATACCATATCACAATTTTCACGGCCTGCTCGAGCGCGACCTCATCCGTGTCTATGACGATTTCGGGATTTCGGGGCTCTTCATACGGAGCTTCCTGCCCGACCACCCCTTTTTTATACAGCCCTTTCGGGTCGCGTTTTCTGCGCGTTTCAAGGCTTGCCTTCACATATATCTCGCAGAAGTTTTCTTCGCCGATTTTTTGTTTTGCCTCATTTCTCGCTTTCTCATACGGGGAAATCGCGGCGACGACGGCGATAAGCCCCGCTTCGCAGAAAAGATTCGCCGTTTCGTAAATTCTCCTGATGTTTTCGTCCCTGTCCTCTTTTGAAAAGCCCAGGCCCGAATTGAGCCCGTGGCGCAAGTTGTCGCCGTCCAAGATATATGCGGCAAAGCCCATTCTCAAAAGTTCCGCCTCGGCTTCGGCGGCGATGGTGGATTTGCCCGAGCCCGAGGGCCCGGTGAGCCACAGCACGAGCCCTTTTTGATTCATATTTTTTTCCCTCGCGGTTTTGTCCGCTTTGCCAAAGTGCCAGAATATATCGCCCATAAAAAAAATGCCCTCCAAAAATACGCGTTTTGCCTATATTATACCCGTTTTAAAAAAATTTATCAATACTTTTTTTTAAAATATATCTTGACTTATATGAGCAAAACGTATATAATATTCACAAAAAAACAAATAGAGAAGGTATTTTTTTATGTTATTCGAAAAAAACAGCGTGCTTTTGATGATCGGCGATTCCATAACGGACTGCGGCAGGGGGCGCCCCGTGGGCGAGGGCGACAATTTAGGGGCGGGATACGTCAATTTTATCGGGGCTTTGCTCGGCGCGAAATTCCCGAGGGAGAATATAACGGTCAAAAACACCGGTATAAGCGGCGACACCGTAAAAAACCTTGACGCCAGGTGGCAGGCCGACGTTTTGGACCTGGCTCCGGACTATCTCTCGATTTTGATCGGAGTAAACGACGTGTGGCGCAGATTCGACAGCCCGGACAACCCGGAACTGGCCGTTGGCCTGGCGGAATACGACGATCTATACCGCGGCATAACCGCCAAAGCAAAAAAAAATGTAAAAAAGATCATACTCATGACTCCGTTTCTCGCAGAACAGGACAAAACCGAAACCATGATGGCGCTTTTGTCGGAGTATATTGAAGCTGTAAAGAAAATCGCGGCGGAAAACAATTTTCTTTTGGTCGATCTGCAAGCCGAATTCGACAGATATATGGCGTGGGGCACAGCTCCCAAAGCCTTAGCCTCCGACAGGGTGCACCCCTCGCAGCTCGGCTCCGTGGTTATAGCGAAGGCGTTTTTGAAAGTGTGCGGAGTCGATATCTAAAGACTTGCGGAAATGGAATAAGTCTCGTTTTTACTGAGTTTCAGATTCAGTTTCCGGCCGGGCAGATACAGCTCAAAAGCGGTGTCATAGGCCGCCGTCAATTCGACTTCGGCGGTTTTGGCCTTTTTGTCCCATTTTAATTTTACATTCGCGCCGCAGCGGGTGCCGAGCGGGCCTATCGACCCCCTCTCCCATTGGCCGGGCAGCGCGGGCAGTATATCTATCCGGTTTTTGTCGGAATACAGCAGCATTTCCTGCACCGCCGCGGTCCAGCCCATGTTCGCGTCGATTTGAAAAGGGGCAGAGGGCATAACTAAGCTCACGCCCATGTCCCGCCAGTCGTTATGCAAAGTGAACAAATTTTCGCAAAGCGTGGATTTCGCTATCAGGCCAAGGCACTTGTGCGCATTTGCCCCGTCGCCGCAGCGGGCGAACAGGTTTGCGCCCTGGGCAAAAGACCAGCTCGTCTGGGCCTCCAATCCCAAAGTCAGCCGTTTTAAGGCGCCGAGCCTGTACCTTTGCGTGATCTTGTCGGCCCTCGCGAGTTCCAATCCGGGAAAAACGGGATACAGGTGCGATTGATGGCGGTGAAATTCGTTGTCGGGAAAATCGTCGTTTTGCCATTCGCGCGGGCTTTGGTCTTCGTTGTATTTGTACGGGGGGGCGGCATCCGATATTTTTTGCCATTTCGCAAGCTCCGAATTTTTGGCGCCGGTGATTTTTCCGAGCTCGATCAAATGGCCGAACACCTCTTTTATAATCGCGATATCCATCGCGGCGTCGATTGAGCACTGGGTCGCGTCGGAGAATTTGCGGCCTGTCCCTTTGTAGTTTTCCGTGCGGTTTTCCGGCGAAACAGAGGGGTAAACATGCCATCCGTCGGCTTTCCAGACGATAAAATCCTCATAAAACAGCCCCGCCTCCCGCAAAAACGGCATCGCCCTTTTTTCAAGAAAATCCATATCCCTTGTATACAGCCAATATTCATAGTACAACTGCGCAATCCATCCGGCTCCGCCCGTCCAGTTTATGATGTGCGGAGCCTTGCAGCACGCGCCAAGCGAAGTCGGAGCGGAGACCGCGGACAGATATATTCCGCGGCAGCCGTACAGTTTTTTCGCGCAGTCTCTTAAGGTTTCCATCTCCGCTTCGTAATAATCGAAAACCGCGAGCATATATTCGGGAAGAAGACCCGGCAGCGCCTGCCAGTATATCATTTCCAGATTGATATTTGCCATGTTTATCGCCCAGAACGCATCATAATCCCCCGACCACAGGCTCGTAAGGCTGCAGGGCAGGCTTTTTTCATCGGAACTGCAGATGAGAAGATATCTGCCGTAGGCCCACATCCGCCGGGTAAGGGCATTTGGCAGCCCTTCGCAATACGCAGCATCCAGCAATTCCCTGTTTGTCGCCTCCGGGCCGTATTTTTCATCTTCCAGGACAAATTGGCAGCGTTCAAACAACTCCTGATGAACGGGTTTATGCCTTAAAAAAAGCGCGTCATAGCCAAAGCAGGGCAGGTTCCCGATGTATTCTTTGAGCTCGCGCCATTTTGTCGTATGATCCCCTTCGTAAAATACCCGGGCTATAATCAGCGTTTTGTCTCCGGTTTTTATGACCCTCGCGACGGCGCCGTGCTGTTTTTTGTCAGTTTCCGCCATAAAAAAGAGCCATTCGCCCTCTTCGGCGTCCGCCGTATTTTCAAAATGCCCGGCGCTTGCCATATTATCGCTTTTGTGGCATGAAAGCGATATTTGGGCTTTTGCGTCGGTTTCGACAACGACCACGTCGTCCGCGCGCGACACGAACGCTTTTGTCCGGTAGGGGGTGTCCCCGTCATTCCAGCTCACAACGCTCTCCGCGGTGTCCATGGACAATTCCCTTTTGTATTTGGAAAATCCGTCTTCGGGTTTTATATAGATATTCAGGTCGGCGGCGGGGACCGGCACGGGCTGCCTTATATCGTGTCCCCTCTCGGTGAGGGCGTCAGTTAGCATGGGGTCGGCTTTTTCGATTTCGCCGTTTTCCAAAAGGGCGCGCATTTCAAAAAGTTTATCGGATACATCGGGCAGTTCCCCGTATTTTCCGTGGCGCCAAAGTTTCGTGTGGGTGAGCATGATGCGCTCATTTGCGACGGCGCCGTACACCAGCGCGCCGTGATAGCCGTTTCCGAGCGGGGTGCCCTCGCGCCAGTTGTTTCCCCACCAGGACGCCGGGCGGTTCATGACCATTTTGTGCTGCATAATCTATCCTCCCGTGTAATTTTCATGGGCTGCGATCACTTTGTCATAATATTTTGTGACAGCCTTCTCTTTTGATTCGTAATATGACGCGAATTCGGATTTTTGCGGCTGCAGGATGTTTTGGAGCCAAAAGGCGAATCCCTGCCAGCCGTCGTATATGAATCCGAAATCGAACAATACCCCCGGCTTGATGTAGTCGTCGAGCATCTGTATGCTTTCTTCGTCCCTCAGCTGCTTGTTTTTGAAGGCGATTTCATAATATGCCGGTATCACCTGCTTATAGCTTTCAGCCGCCAGAACTTCCATTATTGTCCCTATCATTTCCGTGTTGTCCGCCGATGTGGTCGGTATCGCCATGAGGGGCCCGTGCCCGTCCAGCATGGTATAATATTTGTCCTGTTTTTCGTCCCATTTCGGCATCGGAAGCAGCCCGAAGTCCGCTTCCATGGATTTGCAAAGCAATGTGTCCGCCAAAACAAACGTCGCAAATACCGCCCTGTTTTCCGGAAACATTTCGCTTCTCACGTAATCCCACCACATTTTATCGTCCCGCTGCACGACGTTCATCACCGACCAGCCCGGCGTGTTGTAGAAATAATCGTACATTTTCGATGTGATTTGGGCGGATTTTTCGTTGTTCAGCGCCAATTCGGGGTATCCCTCGGCGTTGCGCCGGGTGACAAAATGATCAAACGCCCAGGGCCAGGCCGCCGCGGCGGAGTAGGCATTCGACACAAAGCCATACAGGTCGTAGTCGTCGGATTTGCCGTCGCCGTTTAAATCCGTGTATATATTTTTTGTGATTTCATATAATTTGTCAATTGTCCACTTGCCCGCATTCACTATGTCGTACGGATTTTCGGCTATACCGAAATCGGCGCAGAGCTTTTTATTGAATGCTATGGCGTATGTGCAGTCATAGCCGGAAATGAGCATATCGGAAAACGCGAAAAACGATATTCCGGCGACCTGAAGCTCTTTTGTCGCCGATTCGTTCCACCAGGGTTTGGAAAAATCGATATTGGGCACGTCGTACCAGTTGTAGAACAAATTCTGAAGCGCCGCCGCGCTCATATTTATCATGTGGCCGATAGCCACATCGGCAAAAAAGTCGCCCGACCTCACGGACTTCTGCATATCGCGGGTCAATGTGGACTCGTCTTTTTCATTTATGAGCAAGGGTTCGATTCTGCAGTTGAAACGCTCCTCTATCGTCATGTTCCTTTTGTACACCGCATCGTTTAACACCTCGCCTATGTCTGCTTCGGCATATACCTCGAGCACATGGCGGCAAGTGGGTCCCGCCGAGTCGTCCCGCGTCGCGATTACAAATTTTTTGCCGCCAAAGTCGCGCGCCTCGAGATTGTCGGGTATATCGGGCTTTTCATCGCCGGAGTCGGGCTCGGCCCCCTCGAGCCTTTCATCGTCCGCGTCCGGGGTTTTTCCGGTTTCGCCGCCGGATTTGCATGAGGGCAAAACGGGCGACAAAACGCAAATCAAAATAAGCGCCGCGAGTAATTTTTTCATATTTTTCATAAAATAACCGCCTCCGTGATTTTTTTTATCAATTTTGGATATGCGCCGAGTTTTAACCGGTTCTCCAAAAAAGCCGGAACGCCGCCTGCCTCGATTGCCGATTTCATTTCGGCCGATTCCGCGTCGCCGGAGTCAAAATAATCCAGCACGTTCGCGACGGATTGGACAAGATTCTCATGGCCGAGCCCGTTTTCATACGCGTATAAAAGCGGGCCCATGAGCCTGTCGCCAAGGCCGAGCTTGCGCAGCGGGTCGCGTATTATGCGGCGCACTTCGTCTTTCATTTCCTCGATTGCGCCCCTGCGGCCGAGCTGGGCTTCATACTCCCTTATTTCCTCTTCCCCGAAATTGTATTTATGTATAATACAGCTGCCGATTTCACGCATGACGTCGCCGGTAAACTTCGCGATTTGCCCGTCGCGCAGCGCCTCATGGATATATTTATAGCCCTTGCGCCGCGCGGCGTATCCCAAGGTCGCGTGGCCGCCGTTGTGTATCCACAGCTTGCGTTCCAAAAGCGCGCCGAGATTATTTGAAACCTCGATAAACGGCGCCGCGGCGGGGTCGCCAATCCAGGCGTTTGCGTCCGCGTACCATTCGTTGTAATCCTCGCATATGATTTTATACGGGTTTTCCGGGATGGGCACGACGCGGGAGATTATGGCGTCGGGGAAGGCGATATTGGCTTTGCAGTACTTGGCCGCTTCCGGACCGAGGCGGGCACAGACCAAATTTTTGAGCAGCGACGAGGCCTGGTTTAAATTTTCGCAGGCGACTATATTTATTTTTTTTGCCGCACCCGACGCCGGCGCGCTTTCGACGGCGGCCGCTATATTTGCCGCAACGTCGCCGAGGTTTTCGGCGATGACGCAGGTGAGAACCAAGTCGGCTTCGGCAAACGCGCGGTTTATATTTTCTTGTTCGCCTGTATGGAGAATTTCATAGCCGCCTATTTCGCAGACGCGTTTTGTGCCGTCCATACTTATCTGCGCCACATCGAAAGAACGGCCTTTAAGACCGTCGACGAGCTTTTTATCCTTGTCGACGTATGTGATATGACATTCGCAAAAATCGAGCATCCGCGGGCTCAGATGGCCCCGCCCCGACGCCCCGGCGCCAAACAGCAGTACATTCATGATTGTTTTAACCTCCGTATTTTATTTTTGATGAAAATTGTATTGATTTACGATTGTTTTTGGTGTATAATATATAGGCGAGAGCCGAATTATTCGAATGAAAGGCTTTTTTATGAAAAAGATTATAGTATTGACATTGATATGCCTGATTTTGTCAGGGTCGTTTGCGTGCTCGGGTGAAAATGAAAAAACGGGTGGCGAATTTGCGACGGGTGATGGGGAAGAAAATATAGGTATCGAAATCATCGTGGGCAACGAGCCAAACAACACGGTATTCTGGAATAACGTGATTTGCGAGGACGAGGATTACGTCTATGTCAGCAGCTTTATGTATTATGGCGTTGATATAAACCCCAACATCATAAAGATAAGCAAAAGCGACGATTCCGTGACGGACTTGGGCGTAAGAGGCAATAATCTCAACATATACGATGGTTATTTGTATTTTTTGAACGAGCATAGCTATTTATACAAACTGGATTTAAGCGACGCAAATGCAACTCCTAAAGGTGTAACAATTGAATATATATACGCATATATGATTTTAAATGACAAGATATATCCATCCAGATTTCTTAGCAACGTATTGAGCATGAATCTCGACGGTTCAGATTTACAGGAAGCGCA